>NZ_RAWC01000390.1:0-3358 GCF_003611685.1 Corallococcus sp. CA049B
GCTCCAGCACGGCCACGTCGAGTGCGCCCTCCAGGCGCACCGCCATGGGGACGTTGAAGAGCGAGGTGCCGGGCTGAAGCTGATCAATGAACCAGAGGCGCTGCTGGGCGAAGGAGAGGGGCAGGGGCCGCGAGCGGTCCTGCACCGGGATGAGGCCCTGGGCGGAGTTGCCGGCGACGGCCTTCTGCGCGGCCATCTTCTTGAGCAACTCGGCGCGCTTCTCCGGTGAGAGGTTGGCGATCCGCTTCGACAGCTCGTTGCTCATCTCGTGTACTCCGCACTGGGGGACGCCACTGCGCACGAGCACCACCCGGGCCGGTGGCGCTCGTGAGAACTCCGGCGTGTCGCTGGTGCCGGAGTGCCGCCCTGCGCCGCTCTCCCGGGAGAGGCACGAGGGTGGGTCAAATTCATGCGGGTGAGATTATTCCGCCTACGCGGCTCCTGTCATGAGGGCGGATCAATGCCTACCTGAATGAATTCAGGTATTTGGTGGATTGTGCTGGTTCCCGGAAGACAAGGAGGGAAGGACGTCAGGTGTCCTCCGGAGTGAGGCCTGCTCCCAGCGTCTCCTCCATGCTCGAGGAGAGCGCAGGGGGCAGGTTTCGCGTCTCGGAAGGGCCACGCGCCGCGCGGCAGCGGTCCCCTGTCGAACGACTGTGTTTCAGCCCACCTTCGCCAGCGGCGGCGGCGGTGCGGCCAGCACGGCCAGCGTGGGCACGGTGTAGCCCACGGCCAGGAGGATCTCCGCGATGGCGTCGCCCACGTTGGCCTGCGTGTCGTTGTAGTCGGTGGGCTTGCAGAAGATGCACACCGCCAGGACGGGGCCCTGGAGCGTGAACTCCGCGATCTCCACCTGCGGCACGGGCTTCTCCTGGACGCCCTTCACCGTGACCATGCGCTCCACCAGGGCCTGCTGGAGCACCCTCACGTCCACGCCGTGCATCAGCGGCACCTTGACCGTCATCTTGCGGTACGGGTGGTGGCTGTAGTTGATGATGTTGTCGCTGAACATCTGGTTGTTGCCCACGGCGATCCGCACGTTGTCCGACGTGTCGAGCGTGGTGACGAACAGGCCAATCTCCTGGACGAGGCCCACGACTCCGCCGGCTTCAATCTCTTCGCCCACGCGGAAGGGGCGCAGCACCAGCAGGAAGATGCCCGCGGCGAAGTTGGCCAGCAGCCCGGACCAGGCCGCGCCAATGGCGATGCCCGCGGCGGCGATCAACGCGGCGAAGGACGTGGTCTCCACGCCCATCAGCCCCAGGATGCCGACGATCAGCATCAACGTGAGCGTGCCGGTGAACAGCGAGCCGACGTAGCGGATCAGCGTGGCGTCCAGCTGCCGCCGCTGGAGGCCCATGTCCAGCACCTTGCGGAAGCCGGCGATGATCGTCCGCCCGATGAACCAGATGAACAGCGCCCCAATGACCTTGAGCAGCAACGGGAGCGCTTCGGTCAGGGCAAGTGACTTCAATTGAACGACGATTTCATCCATGGCTCGAACTCCCTTGACCCGGACCGGGCGTGCGCGGGCCTTTTGCACGGGATGGGTCGGGGCATGCAAGCCGGGTTGCATTGAATCCATATTTTTCCAGGAGGGCAGTCCTGACCCGCCCAGGTGCGTGAAACCCGGGCCTTGCGTGGAGGGAGCGCGAGGCGGACGTTGCGGCGCATGCGCCTCTTCCCCGTCGCGGTTTCGTTGTTGCTGAGCGCTTGCACTGCCTCCCGCGTCGCGCTGGCGCCGCCCACGGGCGGGGAGGTGACGGTCTTCATCCATGGGTACCGCGGCTCATTCCTTGCGACGGCGGACGGCGAGCACGAGCGGGCCTGGGTGTCCGTGGGCGACGTGCTGACGCGCGGTGAGCGGTCGCTGGCGCTGCCGTTTCCCGGACAGCGGGAGACGCCGGGCTTCGGGCCGCTTCAGGCGGACGGACCGGTGACGCGCTTCACGGTGCTGCCGTGGGTGGCGCGCTACGACGTCTACAAGGGCTTCCTGGACTTCGGGCGCGAGCGGCTGCCGGGCTTCGTCGTCTTCGACTACGACTGGCGGCAGGACAACCGCGTGACGGCGAAGCGGCTGTGCGCGCTGCTGGATTCGCTCGCGGAGGCGCGGGGCGGCCGGGTGAAGGTGAACCTGGTGGCGCACAGCATGGGTGGGCTCATCACCCTGCACTGCCTGCGCTACGGCACCGGGGACGACACTGGCGAGCCCACGTGGGCGGGCGCGCGGCACGTGAAGCGCGTGGTGTTCCTGGGCACGCCGTTCCGGGGCGCGCCGGGCATGTTCGACGACTTCACCCTGGGCACGCCGGTGGGGCGCAACCGGGCGCTGCTGTCACCGGAGGCGCTCTTCACCTTCGCGTCCGCGTTCCAGCTGCTGCCGGCGGAGAGCGACTTCTTCGTGGACGCGAGCGGCCAGCCGGTGGCGTTCGATGCCTACCGGCCGGACGCGTGGGTCGACGGCGGGTGGGGCGTGTTCCAGGACCCGGCGGTGCGGAAGCTCCCCGCGTATCGCGAGTGGCTGGAGCGCATGCTGGCGGCGCGCTCGGAGCTGGCGCGGGCCCTCGCCGAGCACGATGGACCGCCGCCGCCCTTCCGCACGCTGGCGGTGGTGGGCGTGGGGCAGCCGTTGATCAAGTCGTTCCGGATCATCGGCGGGAAGCCCACGTTCGAGGATCCGGTGCTCGCGGACGGAGACGGTTCGGTCCTGACGGCGAGGGCCCTGCCGCCGCCGCCGATCCACGTGGACCGGATGGAGACGCAGGCGGACCACGTGGGGATGATGGGGGACGAGGAGGTCCAGGAGGCCGTCGCGCGCTTCGTCACCGGCGATTGAGGCGGGGGCAGCTCAGTCGCCCTGGATGGCGGCCTGCCAGTCGCCGTCCGCGGAGATGCCCACGCGCATGCCGATGTAGCTCTTCTCCTTGCGCATGTCGGTGATCATCTCGTCCGGATAGATGCCCTTGAGCAGGGCGAAGTCCGCGTCCGTGGCGTCCTTGCGGAAGGCGGTGGGCCACCAGTAGAGGTTGCCCTCCTGGTAGAAGGGGAGGTTGAGGACGTGGACCAGCCGCGCCAGCACCGGCTGCGGGTTGTCCTTCCACTCCTCCTGGATGCGCCAGGTGGTGGCCATGTCCTGGTCCGGGTCGTAGGAGAAGCGCACGCTCGGGCCCTTCTCGTCGCCCAGCTTCTGGAGCCCCGCGTAGTCGCACGCCACGGCGGCCTTGATGATGCGCTCGCGCATGGACGCCACGGCCGGGGGCAGGGGCTTCGCGGTGGGCTTGGGGATGGGGCTCAGCCGGCTCGCCGAGCACGACGCCGCGGCCGGGGCGCTCGGCTTGGAGGCAGGCGGGGCAGGGGG
>NZ_RAWC01000391.1:0-3336 GCF_003611685.1 Corallococcus sp. CA049B
CCTCCACGCCCGCCTGCCCGCCACCTGTCCTGCTGGAGGCGCACCGTCATCACGCCCCCGCCGGGCTACAACCCACGACCTGTCCGACTGTCCGACAGATTGCGCACCGCCGGTGTCCTACCGGGTTCAGGTGTTCACCACCGGCCGCTGCCCTGCGCCGCATGAAGGGCGCGGACGGGAGGGCCCTGCACGACCAGACGCCCCGCGGCCGTGCTGCTCGGGACGAACCTGGCGGTGTCCTGGGTAAGGGCGGCCATCCTCCTGGGCATCAGGGTGCACGCGCTGCTCTGGTGGCTGGAGAAGCACTGGGTCGCGTACCAGCGCAGCATGTTCCTGATGATTGGAGTCGCCATCCAACTCCACGTGGGCCACGGCCTCTACGTCTGGGTGGCGCACGCGGAGCGCACCGGAACGCCGCTGAATCCCCAGGGGCTGCTGGCCATCCTGGCAATGGTCTTCCTGTATCTGCACTGGGAGGTGATGCGGAAGACCGCGTGGCCCGGGACGACAAAGCGAGGAGAGAAGCTCTACTCCGACGAAGTGGGCTCCACGGCCAGCGCGGTGATTGCCTTCGCGATGATGGCCGGAGCGGTGGGGCTCTACCCGTGGCTGACCACGGGCTGGCTCTTCCTTGCGTTCCTCTTCGTCATGTTGGCGGCTGTATTCACTTGGGGTGTGGCTGAATTGGGGTGGACATGGTCTTTTACTTCTCTCTCGAACCCGTACGAGGAGTGATGTCCATGAAGCGCATCCTGTCATTGATGATCGCCACGTTGGCCCTGGCCTGCTCGGGCCCGGACATGCATGACGCAGGTGAGGAGGGTGGCGCGTCCCTGGCCACCCAGGAGAACGCCGCGAGCTACTACGTCTGCGGTGCGCCGGTGTTCAGCTGCCCGTCCGGCTACACCATCCTCAATCAATACTGCTCGGCGCACTGCACGACGCTGGGCTATTCGTGTTCGACCTGGGGCTACAACGAAACCCTCTGTTACAAGCCGGATCCCATCACCGGGACCATCAGCGCGACGCCCACGAACGTGCGCATCAACCTGGATGTGACGCAGACGGGGACGACGAACGTCTGCTTCGACGTCAGCGGCGTCTCCGAGGGAGAGGTCTGGGTGAGCGTGAACAACCAGTCCGAAGTGCTCTTCGCCCGGGGCGACAACTTCTGCCAGGCCGCGCCCTGGATCACCGCGGGCAACACCTTCGCGTTCAAGCTCTACTCGGGCCGGGCGCACACCACGCTGCTCGCCACCGCGACCGTGACGGGCGAGGGCTACCACGGAGGCTCCAATCCGCCCCCGCAGTGCGGCCCCTGCCAGTCGGGCTACTCCTGCTTCTGCGGCGACCGCGTATGCCGCCGCGAAGGCATGCTCTGCCCCTGACGTGAGTCACGAAGCCGGGGGAGGACTTTGTCCCCCGGTTTCGTACCGGAAGGATTCTCCACTGAGCGCGGTAGGGTGCGCGCTCATGACAGCAAAGGAAAACGTTCCCGCTCGGCGTTCGGCGATACTCCTGCTCGGAATCGTGCTCCTTTCAGCATGTGCTGAAGGCCCAACGCCCACGAACCCTGTCTCGGCTCGGAAGTGGGTAGGGCCTCTGGTGGCCGTACCTGGTGGCGGGCAGTTCCGCACCGTCGTCTACTATGGCCCGTGGCAGTGCAGCTCGCAGCTCATGGCCTACTGCCGTGAGAAGTGCGCAGGGAGTGGCTTCGCTCTCCAGGGCTGCATGTGGCTCGCGGACGTGAAGATGGACTTTGAAGGGACGGTCGTGCGAGCTGGGAGCCGGTTCGGTATGACGAACTGCTGCTGCAACTACGGAACGCTCAGCCCCGCCCAGAACAAGGCCGCCCGCGACAAGTGGGACGACAGCCGTCCAGAGTTCCGGGAGCAGTGGGCGAAGCGCTTTGGTGCATGGCCCTCGGAGAACGGGAACCCCTACGAGGGACATCACATCCGGGACCTCTGGCATGGCGGCAATCCCACGGACTGGGACAACATCCTGCCGTTTCCCAAGGACATCCATCAGACGCTCTTCAAACTCTACAACCAGTGTTATGCGAACTCGCCTCCATGGACGAGCGTCGGCACGGACTATCCTTATGGAGAATAGGCGCAAGGCGATGAACGAGCTGCTTGAGGAGGTGTCGCGCCTCCACGCTCCCAATCCACCTGCAACGCTGGATCAACTGGCTGCGTTCGAGCAGCGTGTGGGGTGGCGCCTGGACCCGGACCTGCGCGCTTTCTACCTGCATTGTGATGGGGCCCGGCTGTTCGCGCAGCGGGATCCCACGTTTGGCTTCGTCGATCCCGCCTTTACGTTCCTGCCGCTGTCACGGATTGCCCGCGCGCGAGTGGTCATGCGCGACGAGGATACGGATCAGGCCGGACCGCCGTCCTGGTATGCCATCAGCGAGGTCCGGGATGGCAACTACATCCTCCTCGACGTGAGCCACCAGGAGGCGGGGCGCTACCCCATTCGCGATGGCTACAACGAAGCGTTCCCTGACCCTGCGTATTGCGCGCAGATTGCCAGCTCCTTTCAGGAGTTCCTCGCGGGAGCGCTTCGGTCCAAAGGGCGTTGGTTCTGGCTCCGCGGCGAAGAGTGATTATGGCTGCACGGTGGAACTCAACGTCCGCATCCGCCACACCGTGAACGTGTGCAGCCGTCGTCCCCGGAACACGCCCGTGAGCTTCACGGGGCCCTCCACGGAACCAAAGCGTTGCACCAGCTCCTCCGGCGGCGCAGCGCCGTTCTCCGAACACCACAGCACGTCCTGCCCGGGCTTCAATTCCAGCTCAGGCCACAGGTCGTACTGGCTCTTGCGCCGTGACGGCCCCACCGTGTCCGTCTCCACGCCCGCCGTGTACGCCACCTGCGAAGCCAGCTGATACGTGGGGGCGTAGACCGCCGTGGGACCCGGCGCCATGCCCGGAAACAGCTGCTCCGGCGTCCTCAGCCGCTCCAGCACGCCCCAGCCGTGCGTCCTCGCCAGCACTGTGTCGCGCTCGAACGTCAGCACCGGGAACAACAGGTGCGACGTCACCGCCAGCACCACGGCCATCCCGCTCCACGCCGCCGCCCGCTGCCACACCGGCCGCATCCCCGCCACGCCAATGCACGCCGCCACGTACGCCGCCGCCGGCCAGTTCGCCTCGCCCCGCGTCTTCGCCGCCGCGTAGCCGAAGAACAGCAGCGGAATCACCGCCGCCACGCGCAGCAGGAACTGCTCCCTGGGCCCTCGCACCGCGTACACCAGCGCCAGCGGGAACAGCACCGGCCCGCCCATGGCGAACTGGCCGGCGGCGGCGTACGTGGCGGCGTGCATTGGCG
>NZ_RAWC01000392.1:0-3306 GCF_003611685.1 Corallococcus sp. CA049B
GCCCTGTTCGTCGCGGGATCGCTGGCCTGTGCCTCCGGTTCCGCCGTGCGTCCCACCCTGTCCTCGGGCACCACCCCCGTCGCCGCCGCCCCCGCGCGCGACCCGGGCGCCCTGCGGGTGATGACCTTCAACATCCAGTCCGGCCTCAAGGGGCTGGAGCAGGTGGCGGAGGTCATCCGCCAGGAGGGCCCGGACGTCGTCGCGCTGCAGGAGGTGGACGTGGGCTCCACGCGCGCGCGCGGCGAGGACCAGGTGGAGCGGCTGTCCGCGCTCACCGGCCTGAAGTACCGCGCGCACTTCGGCACCACGCGGCTGTACGGCGGCGCGTACGGCATCGCGCTCCTGTCGCGCCATCCGTTTCAGTCCCTGGCGCAGTACCCGCTGCCCACGCCCCGGGGCGCGGAGCCGCGCACGCTGGCGCACGCGGTGCTGGACGTGGACGGGCGTGAGGTCAGCGTCTACGCCACGCACCTCATCCGCCGGCCCTTCAACGGCGCGGCGCGCGTGCGTCAGAGCGTCTTCATCTCGCGGCTGCTGGCGAAGGACACCCGGCCCCGGCTCCTGATGGGGGACTTGAACGACGACCCGGACTCGCGCCCGGTGCGCCTGCTGCGCCGCCAGCTCCAGGACGTGGCGCGCGTCACCCGCTCCGACGGGACGGGCACCTACCCGATGCCGCTGTTCCTGCCGTCCTTGCGCATCGACTACGTGATGGCCTGCGGCGCGTTCACGCCGGTGTCCACGCGCGTGCTGCGCGTGGGCGTGTCCGACCACTATCCCGTGGTGGCGGACCTGAAGCTTGCCCCAGCGGAGGCACCGGTCGTCGTGGCTCCGGCTGGAGCCGCGCCCGCGGGCACGGCCACGGCCGCCTCGGCGCCCTGAAGGCTCAAGCCGGGGTGGGCAGGGTGAAGCGGTAGAGGACCTCCATGTCCCCCTTGCTGAAGCCCTTCACCACCTCGTGGTGGATCTCCTTGCGGCCGCTCAGGTACGCGAGCCCCCCGGCGGCGAAGCCCATCACCGCGAGCTCGAAGTAGATGTGCGGCCGGGGCACGCCGGTGATGCGCAGCTCCACGGTGTCGCCCTGCAGCTGGGCGGTCAGCTCGCCTTCGGTGAAGTAGCCCTTCCAGATGCCGGGGGTGAACAGGGCGAAGCGGCGGAAGTCGTCCTTGCCGAACATCGTCTTGAGCTGGCCCTGGCTCAGCGCGTACTCGGCGGACTTGATGCCGTATTGCCAGTAGGCCTTGGTGTCGCCGCCGTAGAAGCGCTGGGTCATGGCTTCGTTGAAGCGCAGGAAGGCGTCCGCCGGGATGCGTGAGACGGGCATGATGAGCTGCCCGAAGATGGGGTCCCGCTTCGCCTGCTCCGCGAGGAAGGCCTTCCATGCCGGTTCGCCGAAGGCCTGCACCGCCATGGTCTGCCGTGCGAGGAATGCGACGCCTTTGACATCCATCCGTATGCCTCCCACCGGCCGCTCCGGGTTCACCTCGGACCCCGGCCGGGTCATTTTGCGCATTGTGTCTTGAGACTCACTCTCAGGCGATACGCATCGCGATAATTCACCTGGACGTCCATCCATCCCACACCGTGAAACCTGTTATCGCGGACACACTGCCGGGCTGAAGGTGTTCGCGGGGCCGCGGGATGTCCGGTGCAGGACTAGCTTCCCGGCGGTGCGGCCCCTTGCCCTTCTTCCCAGACCCGGACGTGCGCGCCGGGCGGTGCTCCTGTTCGCGGGCGTGCTCACGGGCGGCGTGTTCGGGCTGGCCTGGTGGGTGGACCGCTTTGGCCGGCGCGAGCGCGTGACGGACGCGGACGCGCTGGTGGTGCTGGGCGCGCGGGTGCTGCCGGGCGGTGTGCCGTCTGGCGCGCTGGTGGCGCGCATGGAGCAGGCGGTGGCGCTGTACCGCCAGGGCGTGGCGCCGTGGCTGGTGTTGTCCGGAGGCGTGGGCGCCCATCCGCCTTCCGAGGCGCGCGTGATGCGCGAGCTGGCGGTGGCGGCGGGCGTGCCCGCGTCCGCGTGCGTGCTGGAGGAGGAGAGCCACTCCACGCAGGCCAACGCGCGGTTCAGCGCACGCGTGCTGCGCGAGCGGGGAGCGCGGCGGGTGGTGGTGGTCTCCGACCCGTATCACCTGCTGCGCGCAAGGCAGTGCTTCCGGCGCGAGGGGCTGGAGGTGGCCACGAGTCCCGCCCCCATCGCCGGGCGGATGCGCGCGTGGGACCGGGCCTACTGGACGGTGCGGGAGGCGTTCGCGCTGCTCCTGCACCCGCGCCTCTTGTGGGCGCGGGCGCCGGGCAGGCGCTGAGGGCCTCAGGTCTCCGAAGCGGCGTCCGGCGTGGGGGCGTCCAGCTTGCTGAGCACCTTCTCCATGACGCGGAAGAGGGCCTGCCGGTCGTCAGGGTCGAGCATGCCCATCACCACGCCCATCGCGCGGTGCATGGAGCGGTCGAGCTTGGCGAAGGTCTGCTTGCCCTTGTCGGTGAGGCGGCAGCGCACGATGCGCCGGTCCGTCTCTCCGCGTTCGCGGACGATGTGTCCTTCGCGCTCCAGGCGGTCCATGACGCCCGTGACGGTCTTTTCGGTGACGCCCAGTCGCCGGGCCAGCTCACCCATGGTGAGCGAGCCATCCAGGCCCAGCCACAGCAGGGCGTGCACCTGGGGCGGCGTGAACTGGAGCTGCTCGCAGGTGCTGGCGATGGGGTCACGGAGTGAGCGGCGACGGCCCAGCGAGAACATCAACTCCTGCATCCGGTCGATGTCCTTCGAGAGCGCTTCATCCTCTTTAGAGATATTCCGTGACACAGAGTATTCATTAGCGGCGGGGTGCGGGCAGGTCAACTTGTAGGCTCGGGACGGCTTCCGGCGGGGCCGGGCGCGGGAGGAGCGGACGATGCGGCGTGCGGGGTGGGGGTTGCTGCTGGTGTGGGTGGCGGTGTCGCCAGCGCGGGCGGAGGAGGTGCTGGTGTTCGCGGCGGCGAGCACGACGGACGCACTCCAGGCGTTGGCGCCCGCGTTCCAGCAGGCGTCGGGGCACCGGGTGCGGTTCGCCTTCGGGGCGTCCAGCGACCTGGCGCGCCAGGTGGTCGCGGGGGCTCCGGCGGATGCGTTCCTCTCCGCCGACGAGGCGAAGCTGGACGCGGTCGACCGGGCGGGGCTCGTGCAGGCGGGCTCGCGGGTGGACCTGCTGTCCAACCGGCTGGTGGTGGTGGTGCCGGTGAGGTCGGCGGTGAAGGTCGCCGGGCCGGCGGACCTGAAGGGGCTCAAGCGGGTGGTGCTGGCGGAGCCGGCGGCGGTGCCGGCGGGAGGGT
>NZ_RAWC01000393.1:0-3302 GCF_003611685.1 Corallococcus sp. CA049B
CCCCCGGCGGCGGGACGACGCAGCCGGGCACGGGCACCCCGCCGGACACCGGGCTCACCGGCGGCGAAGTGGTGGGCATTGGCGGCGCGGCCCTCTTCGTCGTCCTGGCGCTCGTGGCGGCGCGCAAGCTCTTCGGCAAGAAGCGCGTGCCGGAGGCCCCCCGCAAGCCGGAGGAGGCGCCCCAGCTGCCCGCGGAGCGCCCCGAGCTGCGCGTGGAGCTGCCGCCCAACGAGGCGGAGCTCGCCCGGCGCCGCGACCTGGATGACGCCCACGCGCGCATGGACGAGCTGCGCCGTGAGCGCGAGACGGCCTCGTTCGCCGCCCACGCCGCGAAGGACCCGGCGGAGAAGGCCCGGCTGGAGGCGCAGGTCCGCGCCCTCAAGGAGCGCGAGGAAGAAGCCAAGCGCGTCGAGTACCGCGCCAAGAAGGCGCTCGACGACGAGACGCGCGAGCGCCGCAAGCGGGAGCAGGTGGAAGCGGTGCGCCTGCGCGATGAGGCCATCGCCCAGGAGGCCGCCCAGGCGGAGGCCGCCCGTCAGGCCGAGGCCGCCGCGGCGCGCGCCAAGGTGGAGGCGGAGGGCGGCCGCACGCTGGCGCAGGGGCTGGACCGCACGAAGAACCAGGGCTTCATGGCGCGGCTCAACGGCCTGTTCGGCGGCCAGCGCACCATGGACGAGTCCGTCCTGTCGGAGCTGGAAGAGATTTTGTTCACCGCCGACATCGGCGTGCGCACCGCGGACCACCTGGTGGAGGTGGCGCGCGACAAGCTCAAGCGCGCGGAGCTGAAGGACCCGGAGCGCATCAAGGGCGCCATCCGCGACGAGGTGGCGCGCATGGTGGACCTGCCCGTGCCGCGCTCGCTGGAGGGCGGTGGCCCGCCGCACGTGGTGATGGTGGTGGGCGTCAACGGCGCCGGGAAGACCACGACCATCGGCAAGCTGGCCGCGCAGCTCACCGGCCAGGGCAAGAAGGTGGTGCTCGCCGCGGGTGACACCTTCCGCGCCGCCGCCACGGAGCAGCTGGACGTCTGGGCCGAGCGCGCGGGCGCCCAGTTGGTGAAGGGCCCGGACGGCGGCGACCCGAGCGCCGTCATCTTCGAGGCGGTGAAGAAAGCCCAGACGGAAGGCGCGGACGTCATCATCGCGGACACCGCGGGCCGGCTGCACACCAAGGCCCCGCTCATGGAGGAGCTCAAGAAGGTCAAGCGCGTGATGGACAAGGCGCTGCCCGGCGCGCCCCATGAAGTCCTCCTCGTGCTGGACTCCACCAACGGGCAGAACGCCATCCAGCAGGCCAAGCAGTTCCACGAGGCCGTGGGCATCAACGCCATCGCGCTCACCAAGCTGGACGGCACCGCCAAGGGCGGCGTCATCATCGGCATCTGCGACGAGCTGAAGCTGCCCGTGGTCTGGGTGGGCGTGGGCGAGAAGATCGCCGACCTGCGCCGCTTCGAGCCGCGCGAGTTCGTGCAGGCGCTGTTCGACTGAAGCGGCCCTGCCCCGGCCCTACTGGCCCATCAGCTGGGGCAGGAGCTGCTCCAGGAGCTGCTGCGTCTGGGCGTCCAGCTTCACGCCGCCCATGCCCATGTCGCCGCCCATGGCCTCCATCAGCCCCTGGAGGTCCGCCGCGCCCAGGTCCTCGTCGCCGTGGGACTCCTCCCACCAGCGCGTGCGCAGCTGCGTCAGCGCCTTCGCGTTCGCGGGGCTCGCCTTCGCCAGCTCCTGCGTGAAGCACGCCTTGCACGCCCACTTGAAGCGGTACGTGTCCACGTACGCGCGCAGGGCCTTGAAGAAGGCGCTGTCTCCCACGAGCTTGCGCGACGCGTGGTGCAGCAGCGGCGCCTTGCCGTAAACGAGCGCGCCGTACTCCAGCTCGCCGCCGTCGAAGTCGCCCGTGGGCCGGTCCGCGCGGCCGTCGCTTCCGCCCGTCATGCGGAAGAACTGGTAGGGCATCACCAGGGCTTCGTTGCGCAGGGACTCGGCGGCCTCCGGGCCGTGGGCCCACTCCATGTAGAGGAGCGCCGCGTACTGCGCCAGGGACTCGTCCACCACCGGGTCGTGGATGGGGTCCGAGCCCACGAGCCCCGCGAAGTACTGGTGCGCCACCTCGTGCGCCACGGTGAACTCCAGCGTGCGCTCCAGGGACGCGCCCACCTGCGAGCTCACCTGCGCCAGCATCCCCGCGCCGCCCTGCGCGTCCAGCAGCTCCTGGAAGGCCTCCATGCCGGGCATGCCCACCAGCATGGACAGCGGGTCCTGCTTCGCGCGGTAGAGGGACGTGCCCACCGTCACCAGCCCCGGGAACTCCATGCCGCCCGCGCCGCCGCTCAAGGGCGCCTGCACCACGCGGAAGTGGGTGTAGGGCAGCGGGCCCAGCCGCTTCTCGAACTCCGTCAGGGCCTGCGACGCGTACTTGAGCACGCGCTTGCCCACCGCCGCGTCCCGCGCCGCGAAGTGGCTCTCCACCGTGACGCCGTTCACCGTGGCGGTGGCGGACTGGTAGCCGCGCGTCACCAGCACCGGGAAGTCGCGCACCGCCGCCGCGGCGAAGCTGTAGCGCACCCGGCCGTCGCGCTCGGGCACCGCGCCCATGGGCGTCCCGGTGGCGTGCGCCGCCCAGCCCGACGGCACCGTGAGCGTGGCCAGCACGTGCGCGGGCTCGTACAGCGCCAGGTCCCCCGTGCCCTGCGGGCCGGCCCACGGCTGGCCCTGCTCATCCACCGGCGGCACCTGCGGCACCACGCCCACCAGGCTCACCACGTCCGCCGTGGCGGAGAACGCCCCGTGGTCATCCGAGCCGCCCTTCGCGCCGCCGCCCAGCAGCCCGCCCGAGCCCAAGAGCGACTCCGCGCCCGGCGCCGCCCTGGGCACCGTGCCCTTCAGCGAGACCTCCAGCGACACCGTGCCGCCCGGGGGCACCGGCGGCTCCACGGTGATGCGCTGCAACGTGGGCTCCGGCCCCAGCTCCAGCGCCACGGCCTTCCCGTTGAGCTTCGCGCCGGAGAGCGTCACCTGGCGGGAGCGGGTGTTGGGAGTGAGCCGCAGGAACAGCTCCGTCACCGGCTTGGGGCCCTTCGCCACCAGCTCCACCTGCACCTTGCCCCAGACGCGCCGCTCCTTCGGCTCCACCTCCAGCTGAACCCGGTAGAGCGGCACGGACTCCAGCGGCCCCAGCGCCTTCGCGGCCCGGTCCCGCTCCTCCGGCTTCAGGTGCTGGAGGCACAGCTGCACCTCCGGCGCCACGCTGCCCGCGCCCGGAATGGCGGCTGTCTCTTATACACCTCTGACGCTGCCGCCGATCGC
>NZ_RAWC01000394.1:0-3235 GCF_003611685.1 Corallococcus sp. CA049B
CGTATGCGCACGGCCGGGGCCTCGCCCGCAAGCGCGTCCTCGTCGTGGACCTGGGCGGCGGCGGCCTGGAGGTCTGCGTCGTGCAGGTCACCGGCGACGACCTGGAGGTCGTCACCACCGGCGGCGACCCCACCCTCGGCGGCATGGACTTCGATGGCCGCATCGCCGAGGCGCTCGTCAGCGACCTCGCGGAACAGGGCCACCCCCGCCCCGAACACCTGCTCGACTGGGGCCCCCTGCGCACCCTCGCGGAAGCCACCAAGGAGACCCTCTCCACCCAGGACAGCGTGGACGTCACCCTGCCCACCGGCACCGGCCCCAAGCTCGACCGCGAGCGCGTGGAGGCCCTCACCGCAGACCTCGCCCAGCGCGTCGTCTCCGTCACCCGCGAGGTGCTGGAGTCCAACGCCCTGTCCCCTCAAGGCCTGGACGCCGTGCTCCTCGTGGGCGGCCAGTCCCGTTCACCGCTCGTGCGCCGCCGCCTGGAGGAGAGCCTGGGCGTGCCCGTGCGCGACGACGACGTGGACGCCCGCACCGCCGTGGTGCGCGGCGCCGCGCTGCTCGGTCACGCGCTCCTGCTGTCGGAGACCGGCAAGCCCGCCGCCAGCGTCTCGGAGGTCCTCACCGCCCCCATCGGCGTCGCCGAGGACGCCGGCACCTTCCGCCGCGTGCTGGAGCGCAACACCCGCCTGCCCACCGCGAAGACGCTCGTCATCCCCATCACCGTCCCCGGTCCGCTGGCGCTCGCCTTCTTCCAGGGCACCGCCGCCACCGCCACGGAGAATGAATGGCTCGGCGCCCTCACTCTCTCCGTGGAGCGCCCCGGTGAGGTGGAGGTGCACCTGGAGCTGTCCACCGACGGAACCCTCGCCTTCAGCGCCACCCTGCCCGGCGCGAAGCGGCAGCCCGTGACGCTCGCGAAGGAAGAGCTGGACGACGCCTCCCGCGATGCACTCATCGCCCGCTCGCCCTTCCACACCGAACCGGAAGCCCGGCCGAGCGGCCTGCTTTCCGGTTTGAAGAAGCTCTTCGGCCGGCGCTGAGGCCCTCGGCCTCCTGCCTCCGTCCACAGGGCGGGTGCGCTGTCCGGCCCTCCCGTCCCAGCTTCCATTCCAGGTCCCACACTTCAAGCAGGAGGAACCTGGTCATGAAACGCACTTCGATGGTGGCAGGACTGGTGGTGGCCGGCACATGCGTGGCGGGACCGGCCCTCGCGATGGACGCGAGCGAGGTGTCGCGCAAGCTCAGCTTCAGCGAAGAGGACGCCACGGCCGGCCTGGACGTGGGCGTGGGCCTGGGCGGATACACCGGCAAGCTGGGCAATGAGACGGGCGTGGGCGCGCTGTTCAACGTCACCGCCAACGCCCAGCCCTGGAAGTACATCGGCGTGGAGGTCGGCTACGAAGGCCAGAACATCCCCATCGATGACGCCCGCGTGCTCGGCGGAAACAACATCTGGCGCAACAACGGCACGTTCATGGGCAAGCTGGGTCCCATCGTCGACCACAAGTGGCACCCCTTCGTGGGTCTGGGCGTGGGCCTGAGCTACCTGCACGCGTCCTCGGGCTCCCAGGACGTCTACAACAACGACTGGCAGACGGAGGTGCCGCTGGCCGCGGGCATCGAGTACCGCCTGGGCCACCTGTCCGCCGGCGTGCGCGCCTCCTACCGCTTCGTCGGTGGCGAGGAGCTGGCCACCATCCCCGGCACCAACGATGACGCCAAGGGCAGCCTCTTCAACGGCAACCTCACCGTGGGCGGCCGCTTCTAGGCGGCTTCCGCGTCCGCGGGACGTGAAGCCCCCGCGGACGCCTCACATCCTCACAGCTCGAAGCGCGTCATCAGCACTTCCGGACGCGGATCTTCCTTCCACGCGTCCAGCACCGCCTGCGCCGGAGACCGGCCCGAAGCCGCCACCGCCTCCAGCGGCGCGAGCAGCGGCGCGTCCTCGGGGTCCAACCGCTGCAAGCCCCGCTTCGCGATGGCCACCATCTCCCCGGCCAGCCGGTGCAGCTCGCGAGGCCCCAGCTTCCCGGCCAGGCCCTCGCGGCGCGCGGTGTCGTGGAAGGCCAGGTGCTCGGTGAAGGTGAGCCGCGGCAACAGCAGCTCCGCCTCCTCCAGCGCCTGCGCGTCGTAGAGGAGGCCGCGCCAGAGTGCCCCCAGCGCCCCCGTCATGGCCGCGCTGGAACAGTCCGCGCCGCGCACCTCCAGCACCTTCTTGAGCCGCACCTCCGGGAAGAGCGTGGACAGGTGGTCCGTCCAGTCCCCCATGTCCGGCGGACTGCCCTCGTAGCCCTCCTTCATCAGCTGGCGGAAGGTGAGCTTCGGGTGGCGGTACTCGCCCTCGCGGCGCAGGAACAGGAGCGGCGCGTCCAGCGCCCAGTCCACATAGGCCTGATAGGAGAACGAGCCGTCGAACCACGACGGCAGGTAGCCGCAGCGCGTGGGGTCCACCTCTTCCCAGACGCGGCTGCGGAAGGACATGTAACCGGACGGCTTGCCCTCCACGAGCGGGCTGTTGGCGTACAGCGCCACCAGCAGCGGCGACAGGCGCGCCACCGCCACCGTCTTGCGCACGCAGTCCGCTTCATCCGCCCAGTCCAGCGACACCTGCCCGGTGGACGTCATCAGCATCATGTTCAGCGCCAGCCGGCCGCGCTCCGGCAGCGTGCGGCGCATCACCTGGTAGCGCGTCTTGGGCATCCAGGGCATCTCGCCCGTCGTGCCCACCGGCCGGTAGCCCAGCGCCACCAGCCGCAGGCCCAAGCCAGACGCCGCCGCCTTCGTCTCCTTCAGGTGCTCCAGGTTCTCCTGGTGCGCCTCCCGCGCCGTGCGGAACGGGCTGCCGGACAGCTCGAACTGCCCGCCCGGCTCCAGGGAGATGGCCGCCATCCCGCGCTGCAACGCGATGACGGGCGACTCGGGCGTCTCCCGGAAGCGCTCGTAGCCGCCCGGGGCGATGCGCTCCAGGAGCGCGCCGATTCCGTTCGGTCCCTCGTAGGGCGGGGGCTGGGCGGACCCCACGGGGTAGATGAACTTCTCGTGCTCCAGCCCGAGCCGATGCTCGGTCCGGGGCTTCTCCGCCTTGCGAAGCTCTTCCACCAGGGGGGCGGCGGAAGTGAGGGGCTCGGAGGCCACGCGCTTGAGGTCGAGGGACATGAGGGCGCCCTATATAACGGGGCCCGATGGCCTTGCCCTCATTTGAGCACCCCGCCCCCATGCGCCCTGCATCCCC
>NZ_RAWC01000395.1:0-3235 GCF_003611685.1 Corallococcus sp. CA049B
GGTGGGAGGTGCCCGCGCTGCTGGCGTTCGCGGCGGTGTTCGTGGGGCTGGCCGCGTTCAGCGTGAGCCGCCGCGAGTAGCCGCAAGCCGTGTGTCGGTGGACTTGCCCGGTGCCTTCCACTACGACGGACGGCACCGCATCACGAAGAATCCTCCAGAGGAGACCGCCTCATGAAGCTGCGTCTGTTTGGCTTGTCGATGGTCGGTGTCGCGGGGCTCCTGGCCCTGCCCGCGTGCAAGAAGGAGGAGTCGCCCGCGCCCCCCGCCGAGCGCCCGGCGGCCCCCACGCAGCAGGCCGTGCCCCCGGCTCCCACGGCGGGAGCGGGGACGGGCGAGGCGGCGGCCCCGGCGGCGCCCGCGGGCAATGGCGTGGTGAAGGGCACGGTGTCGTTCACCGGCACGCCGCCGGTGATGGCGGACCTGGCGCCCAGCGCGGACCCCGCGTGTGACGGGCGGCCGGAGAAGGAGCAGTCCGTGCTGGTGAAGGACGGCAAGCTCCAGAACGTGCTGGTGCGCGTGAAGGGGCCGGTCGCGGGGGCGCCCGCGGCGCCGTCCACTCCGGTGGAGGTGGACCAGGTCAAGTGCACCTACGTGCCGCGCGTGCAGGGCGCGGTGGCGGGCCAGCAGGTGGTGTTCAAGAACAGCGACGGCACGCTGCACAACGTGCGCGGCGTGGTGGGCACGAAGCCCCTGTTCAACGTGGCGCAGCCGCCCATGGGAGCGCCGGTGCAGAAGCCGATGCCCTCGGACTCGGAGGTGATGCGCCTCAAGTGCGACGTGCACCCGTGGATGACGGCCTACGTGGTGAGCAGCCCCAACCCGTACTTCACCACCACCGGCGCGGACGGCGCCTTCACGCTGACGGGCCTGCCCGCGGGCACGTACACGCTGGAGGCGTGGCACGAGACGCTGGGCACGAAGACGGCGGAAGTCACCGTGAAGGACGGCGCGCCCGCGGAGGCGGCGTTCTCCTTCGCCGCGACGGACGCGCAGGCGAAGCAGTAGGCCGTGACGTGGACGACGGGGGCGGCGCATCCGCGCGGCCCCTGAACCCGGCGGAGGGCTTCGTCGCGAAGCCTCCCGCGCGCCCCCGTGCCGGGCACCGTGCGCGAGAAGCGCGGTGCCCTGGAGGCGGGCCGCTCGCCGGCTGTCAGGTGTGCGTGCTGGACGGAGGCCCTGGCGGCCCGGCCTTACGCACCGTGAAGCCCACGCGCGCGCCTCCGGCGGGCCGGTTCTCCGCGAAGGTGTCTCCGCCGTGGGCCTTGGCGATGCGCTGGACCAGCGCGAGCCCCAGCCCCAGCGAGCCGGCCTCGCGCGCCTCGCCGCCCCGGTCCTTGCGGTAGAACGGCTGGAAGATGCGCTTCTCCTCGCCGGGCAGCAGCCCCGGGCCCCGGTCCTCCACGCTGAAGGCCAGGTGCTCCCTCCCGTGCTCCTGGATGCGCAGCGCCTCCACGCCCACGCCGTGCTTGCGCGCGTTGTCGAGCAGGTTCACCAACGCCCGGCCCAGCAGCGTCGCGTCCGCCATCAGCGCCACGTCGTCCGTCTCCGGCTGGAGCAGCGTCGCGGACAACCCCACGCGCTCCAGCGCCTGCGCCGCGAGCATGCCCGCCTCCAGCGCCTTGGGCGTGAGCTGCCCGAAGTCCAGGCGGGAGCTGGCCAGCAGCTCGCCCACCAGCGCGTCCAGCTCCACCACCTCGCGGTCCACCTGGTCCAGCGTGCGCGGGTTGCCCCCGCCGTCGCGCAGTAGCTCCGTCAGCACCCGCAGCCGCGCCAGCGGCGTGCGCAGTTCGTGCGACACCGCCGCCAGCAGCTCGCGCTGATCCGCCAGCTGCTTCTCGATGCGCGCCGCCATGTCGTTGAAGGACTCGGCGAGCACCGCGAACTCCCCGGTGGCGTGGTGGTCCAGGCTCGCCCGCGCGCCCAGCCGGCCCTCGCCCAGCTCCTGCGTGGCCTTCACCAGCGTGTCCACCGGCCGCGCCAGCCGGAACGAGATGCCGCCCGCCGCCGTCCACAGCACCAGCACCGCGATGCCCAGCGGCAGCACGGCGCGCCAGGGGCCCCGCGAGCGGGACTGCAGGTAGCAGGCCTGCAACGACCCCAGCTGCGTGTCCTGCCGCATCACCGGGAGGGTCGCGTCCGGCTTCGAGCACGGGGCGCCGCCCCGGGCCACCACCGCGCCGGACAGGTCCGTCAGCACGACGTCCACGTCCAGGTCGTCGGAGATGCTCCGCATCAGGGCGTCGCGCTCGGCGGGGGCGTCCCACACGTCCGCGAACTGGTGACCCACGAACGCGCGGATGCGCTCCGTCTCCTGCCGCCAGCTGTTGCCGCCCGTCAGGTTCATCACCCACGACACCACCAGCACCGTCACCAGGATGGTGAGCCCGAACATGACGAACAGCCGCCGCCGCAGCCGCGCCTGCACGTAGGAGCCCAGCCGGCCCAGGTGGAACCTGCGCCGGTGGTGGTGGGCATGGGCCTGGGCGTGGCGGCCGAAGCGCCGGTGCAGCTCGGGCCCGCAGCGGTCCTTGTGGGGATGCCAGTGGCCCCAGCCCATCAGGCGCCCTCCTTGGCGAAGACGTAGCCCACGCCGCGCACCGTCTTGATGAGGCGCGTGCCCACGTCCCCCAGCTTCTGGCGCAGGTGGGAGATGTGCACGTCCACCGTGCGCTCGCTCACCACCGTGTCGTTGCGGCCCGCCTCGCCCAGCAGCGCGTCGCGGGGAATCACCCGGCCCGCGCGCCGCACCAGCGCGAGCAGCAGGTCGAACTCCAGGCCCGTCAGCTCCACCGCTCTCCCCTCCACCTTCACCTCGCGCCCGGACACGTCGATGGAGACCCCGCTCGACTCAATCCGGTCCGCCACCGCCGCCGGCTGCGCCCTCCTCAGCACCGCGCGCAGGCGGGCGAGCAGCTCGCGCGGGCCGAAGGGCTTGGGCAGGTAGTCGTCCGCGCCCAGCTCCAGCCCCACCACGCGGTCCGTCTCGTCGCCCTTGGCGGTGAGCATCAGCACCGGGATGCGGCTCTTCGCCCGGATGCGCTTGCACACCTCCAGGCCGTCCATGCCCGGCATCATCACGTCCAGGAGCACGGCGTCGTAGGCGTTCGCCTCCAGCGCCGCCAGCCCCCGGCCCCCATCGGGCGCGTGGCTGACGGTGATGCCGTTCTGCCCGAGGTACTCCGCGAGCAACTCGAACATCCGGGTGTCGTCATCGATGAGCAGGACGCGGGTGGGC
>NZ_RAWC01000396.1:0-3191 GCF_003611685.1 Corallococcus sp. CA049B
CCCCGTGCTTCCGCCGCCCTGGCCCGGCCGGCCCGACACGCCACCGTCCGTGCCCCCCGTGCCGCTGCCCGGCCGCCCCGTGCCGTCCGAGCCCGGCCTCCCTGCCCCGCTTCCCGGCCGCGGCCGGGAGCCACCGCCGGTGGTGGGCGGCGCGCAGTCCGACGGCGGGGGCGCGCAGTCCGACGGCGAAGGAGGCGGTCGGCCCGGCCGCTCCGGGCGCCCGTACTTCGCGAACTCCGCGGCCAGCCGCTTGGACTCCTGCTGGAGGCCCATCAGCTCGATGCGGTCATCGTTCAGGCCCGGCATCTTCAGCGTCAGGAGGCTCTTCTTCGCCGTGTCCACCTGTTCGAAGAAGGCGCGGTTGTCGACGAGGAACCTCGCCGCGTCCCGGAGCGAGGGCGACACGTTCTTGTCCTGCGAGATGCGCTGGAGGTCCGCGTGCGACAGCGAGCCGTCCCTCTTGCCGTCCAGCAGGTCCAGGTAGCCGAAGTTCGCCTCCAGCGTGCGCAGCGAGTCCGCGTAGTCCAGCAGCTTGGGGTCCAGCGGGCTGCGGCTCCCGGCGGTGCCACCCGCCTGCGAAGCGCCCGGCGAAGCGGAGCTCGCGTAGCCCGCGCCCGCCTTCGCCGCGTCCCGCGGCGCGCAGTACTCCGTCTTCGCGGACGGGTTCTTCTTCAGCTCGTCCGCCACGCCCAGCGCGCCGCTGGCCGCCATCATCACGTTGCCGCTCATCACCCCCGCGGCCGTCTTGATGGAGTTCGTGAGGACGGGGGGAAGCCCCAGGGCGTCCCCCGCCAGGTCGGCCACGGCGGTCATCGGACCGCCCAGCAGGTTCGCCACGCCTTTCAGGATGTCGAGCATCGATACTCCCGCGCGACGGGTTGAAGTGGGTGCTGCCAGGTGCCGCGCGCCGTCTCTTCGGACGCGGACGGGCATTGCAGCGGCGGTGCCGGGCGGCCCGGCGCGCGGGGCGAGTCGAAACGCGGGGTTGGCCCACGGGGTCCGCCGTCCGCGTCCCCACCCACGGACGGGTCGGTCCGTCGCGGAGGATTGCGGCTAGAGTCCCGCGCCCATGCGCACCTTCGGGCTCGACTACGGCACCAAGACCATCGGGGTGGCCGTCTCGGATGGACTGGGGCTCACCGCCCAGGCGGTCACCACCGTGCGGCGCACGTCGCTCAAGGGGGACCTGGCGGAGCTGTCCCGGCTCGTGAAGGAGCACGAGGTGACGCGCTTCGTCCTGGGGCTGCCCCTCAACATGAACGGCACGGAGGGGCCCCGCGCGGAGGCCTCGCGCAAGTTCGCGCAGGTGCTGGAGAGCGCGACGGGACTGCCCGTGGAGCTGTGGGACGAGCGGCTGTCCACCGTGGCCGCCCAGCGCACCCTCCTGGAGGCGGACGTGCGCCGGGAGAAGCGGCGGGAGGTCATCGATCAGCTCGCCGCGCAGTTCATCCTGCAGGGCTGGCTGGACGCGCACCGCCCCAAGGACGCCGACGGCTACGACGACAACTACGACCCGGAGGGCTGAAGCAGCGCCTCCGGGAGGCCCTGACGGACTACGGCTGGCGCCGGTACACGTGCAGCGGCGCCAGGAAGCCGTCCTGCTCCTGGTACGCCACGCCGTCGAGCGTCAGCGTGCGCCCGTCCAGCTTCACGCCGGGGTCCTTCACCAGCTTGCCGCCGTCGAAGCGCACCAGCACCTCCGGCCGCGCGTCCGCCAGGCGCTGGCGGAAGGTGTCCCAGCGCACGCGCGCCATGCGCATCTCCGGCAGCGTGGAGAAGAAGGCCACCTGCAGGTCCATGTAGCGCGGATCATCGTCGATGGCCGCCGCGCCGCCCTTCGCCGCCACCTCCTCCTTGAGGTAGCGCGCCACCTGCATCACCGCCACGGGGTTCGTGGACGTGGGGCTCACCGGGCGCAGCGAGTCATGCAGCCCGCCCTCGGTGCGGAACGTGTAGATGCCCAGCGCCACCGGCATCACCACCGCCAGCACCGCGCTCACGCCCACCACCGCGCGGCGCGCGAATGCCCCCTTGTTTCCCACCAGCGCCGCCAGGCCCGGCGCCATGAACACGGGCAGGAGCACCAGCTGCGTCACCGTGAAGCGGGCCAGGGGCACGAAGTTCAAGAGCACCGCCGCGCGCAGGGTGAAGTACAGCGTGGGCACCACCGCCATCACCACCAGCCAGCGCGTCTCCGGGTGCTTCTTCCACGCGCGCACCATGCCCACCCCGCCCAGGAGCGCCACGCCGGGCGTCAGCGTGAAGAGCGCCACCGCGGGCCAGAACCCCAGCTGCTGCAGCCGCCAGCCCAGCGCGCCCCCCGCCCCGCCGGAGTCGGACACCCACTGCTTGTGGAAGTCCTCCACCGCCTTGATGGGGAAAAACGGGTCGCCGTGCGCCAGCTCGTTGCCCTGCATCCACAACAGCGGGAACGGCAGGCACACCAGGCCAAAGCCCACCGCGCGCGTCAGGGACGCCACCCGGTCCTCGCTGCTGAACACCAGCGCCACCGTGATGAGCGGGATGTACATCCACGCGTCGTAGCGGAGCGCGCACGCGAAGTTGAGCAGCACCGCGCCCCAGAACAGCGGCTGGAAGCGGTTCTCCTCCACCCCTTCCGCCACCAGCGCGAACACCGCCAGCATGAAGAAGAGCGACACCGACTCGCTGCCCGCGGTGGTGGAGAACTGCAGGTGCATGCCCCACGCGCTGAAGGCGAGCCCCGCGGCCACGCCCGCGCGCCAGCCGAACAGCCGCCGCGTCAGCGCGAACAGCGGCACCACCGACGCCACCCCGAACAACAGGCTCACCAGCCGGCCCGCCACGTCGCGCTCGAACACCGACAGCACCGCGCCCACCAGGTACAGGTGCAGGGGCCCGAACTGGTACGTGCCGTCCTTGTAGGACGTGATGACGTGGGGGTCGGCCAGCCACCGCTCCGCCAGCTCCGTGCGCACCACCGCGTCCCCGAAGAGGTTCTCGTTGATGAAGAACACCCCCAACCGGGGCAGGAGCGCCGCCAGGAGCAGCAGGCCCACCAACCACCGGGTGGACGGCTCGGGCTGGGGTGCGGGCACCGCGGACAGACCGGGCACGGCGGTGGGAGGGGAAGCAAGGGCGGCGGGACTCGAAGCGGGAACCATGGCGCGCGCGAGGATACGCAGGCAGGGCTCAAAGCCAAGCCAGCGTCC
>NZ_RAWC01000397.1:0-3125 GCF_003611685.1 Corallococcus sp. CA049B
GGGTGGGGTGGTGGGGCCGTTGAGGGAGGTGCGCGCGGCGTTCGGGCCGGATGGCAGACCGCTGCGGATTCCGCAGGAGCTGGAGGAGCACCGCTTCCTGGCGGCGCGGCCGGTGGAGCTGCTCACGGACGTGCTGGCGGACGAGGCCGCGCGGGCACCGGCCTTCGGCCTGGACAATGCGTTGCGGCTGCCGTTCCGGGTGGCGGCGAAGACGGGGACGAGCCGCGCGCACGTGGACAACTGGGCGGCGGGCTTCACGCGCGAGCGCACGGTGGCGGTCTGGGTGGGCAACTTCGATGGCACGCCGATGCGCGGGGTGTCCGGCATCACGGGCGCGGGCCCGGTGTTCGCGCGGGTGATGGCGCTGGCGATGAGGGGCCTGCGCGCCGCGCCGCTGGTGGACCGGAGCCACTTCGACGCCGCGGAGATCTGCCCGCTGTCCGGCGAGCGTGCGGGCCCGAACTGTCCCGGAGCGATGAAGGAGGTCTACCTGCCGGGCACGGCGCCGCGCCACACGTGCACCATGCACCGGGGCGACGGCTCGCTGGACGTGGGCCCGGCGTATCTCGCCTGGGCACAGGCGGAAGGACTGGCCTCCACGTCGGTGAGCGCCGAGGGCGGACCGGGGATGCAGCCCGGCTTCATCCTGCCCGCGAACGGGGATGAGTTCCTGGTGGAGCCCGAGCTGCCCGAGAGCGCGCAGGCCGTGCCCGTGCGGGTGATGGCGCCGCAAGGGGCGAAGCTGCTGGAGCTGCGCACGGACGACGGCCGCCGCATCGAGCTGCGTCCGCCCTTCGTGACGAGGCTGCCCGCGGTGGCGGGAGAGCGCCGGTTGGAGCTCTGGGCGCCCGGTGGCTCCGAGCCGCTGGCGGTGACGCGGTTCCGGGTCCGATGAACGCGGCGGGCGTGGCCGTGCTCATCGCCGCGCTGGTGGCGGGCACGGCGCCTGGTGCCGAGAGCACGGGCGCGCTGTCGCCAGCGACGGAGACGCGTGTCCGCTCCACTCCACGGCCCGCGCGGTCTTCGCCACCGGCCAGCTCCCCAGCCCGTGCGCGCAATCCCGTGGCCGATACCCAAATCGACGTTCGCATCCTCTCCAAGCACCGGCCCGCGCGCCTGCGGCTGGACGGTCCGCGCTCGCTGGAGGTCGTGGCGTCGGGAAGCTCGCTCGTCGTTGATGGCCACCCCCAGCCTCACGCCCTGCGGCTCGACGCGGGCCGCTGGCATGTCCGGGGCCGGGGCCTGGACCGGCGCTATGAGGCCGCGCTTTCGCTGGAGGCCCGTGAGGGTGAGCTGATCGTCGTCGCCACCTTCGCGCTGGAGGCCTACGTCGCCGCCGTCACCGCGAGCGAGACCGAGGTCGACACTCCCTTCGAGGCGCTCCGCGCACAGGCCATCACCGCGCGCAGCTACGTGCTCGCTTCCGGCAATCGGCACGACGAGGCCCGGGCCTGCGACCTCGCCCACTGCCAGGTCCTTCGCGGCGAGGGCTTCGCCCGCCACCTGCGCCGCGCCCGCGATGCCACCCGCTCCACGGAGGGCGTCGTGCTGCGCCTTCCCGGCGGCGCCGTGGCCCTCGCTCCATTCCACGCAAGCTGCGGCGGACACACGGCCGAGCCCGTGGCCGTGTTCGGTGCCCCGGACCTCACGGGCGCCGCCGCCGTGCCTGACCGTTGCCCCGCGTCGCCGTGGCGCGCCGTCGTGCCTCGCGCGCTGGTGACGGCCGCCGCGTCGGTCGCGGTCGGAGGCCCCGCGCAGGCGGAGGATTTGCTGCTGGACCGGGACTCCAGCGGCGCGGTGGTGCGCGTCGTGGACCGCGCTTCGGGACGCGATGGCAGCGGTGACGCGTTCTTCCGCGCGCTCGGAGCACGTGCCGGTTGGGATCGGATCCGCAGCGCGCGGTTCTCGATGACGCTTGGCGGTGACCAGGCACTCCTCGAAGGACAGGGTCATGGTCACGGCGTCGGCCTCTGTCAGGCCGGCGCGGCCCTGCTCGCACGGCAGGGCTGGACCGCGGAGCAGTTGCTCGCGCGTTACTTCCCGCGCGCCCTCCTGGAGAAGCCTCGGGACAAGTGAACGCGAGGGCCGCGATGGCCCTCGAGTTCGCAGTCGTCCGCGAAGGTGACGGCCCTCCAGGGGCTCTCCTCCGGCCGCACCGCAAGGGCTTACCCGCAGCCGTCGTGCTCCGTATCGATTGCACCAGAGCCCTCAGCCCCGCGCGGTCCGGTGGGGAGGTGGCTTCGCGCACCGGCCATCCCGGTGCGGAACCCAACCGGGAGGCATCACATGGCGTTCAATCTGATCGAAGCAGTCGGCTCACAGTTCATGCAGAAGGGATTGCTCCAGAAGATCAGCGCTTCGCTGGGCGAGGATCCGCAGGCCACCACCAAGGCGCTGCCGGGCGCCATCGCCTCCGTGGCCGCGGGCGTCGTGGACCAGGGCGGAAACGAGGCCGGTGCGCACCGCCTGCTGACGAAGCTCAACGAGGGCGGCTACACCGGACCGGACGCGCCCCCACGCGCTGGCGGCGTCGGCGAGGGGCTCCTTGATGAGGAGGAGAGCGGGAAGGGGATGCTGAGCGGCATCTTCGGCAACAAGCTGGGCGCCGTCACCGAAGGACTCACGCGCTTCGGGGGGATGCGCAACGCCGGCTCGGCGACGCGGCTGTTGTCCCTGGCCGCCCCCATGCTGATGGGCGTCCTGGGCAAGCAGGTGCGCGACCAGCGCATGGGCTCCTCCGGGCTGATGCAGCTGCTCAACGGCCAGCGCAACAACATCGCCGCCGCGCTGCCCGCGGGCCTGGGCGGCATCCTGGGCTTTGGCGGCACTCGCCACGCGGTCGCGGAGGTCATCGAACCCCACCGCGAGACCGTGACGCCGGTCCGTGAGACGGCGCCCGTGCGCGAGGCCCACACCGTGCGCGAGACGACGCCCCGGACGACCTACAACCGCCCGCCGGAGAAGAAGAAGAGCATCGCCGGCTGGGCGGTCCCGCTGGCCCTGCTCGCCCTGGTCGCGCTCGCGTGGGGTGCCCTGCGCGGCCGCCGGGACGAGCGCCGGGCGCCGCAGGTGACCCGCACCACGGCACCTGCCCCGCAGGAGCGCGTCGCGCAGACCCCCCAGCC
>NZ_RAWC01000398.1:0-3119 GCF_003611685.1 Corallococcus sp. CA049B
GGGCGGGCCGTGGTGAGTGGGCCGGTGCTCGTCACGGGGCCCACGGGCAACGTGGGGCGCGCGGTGGTGCGCGCGCTCCTGTCCGAAGGGGTGGCGGTGCGCGCGGCGGTGAAGTCGCCGGAGCACACGGTGTCGCTGCTCAAGGAGATGGACGGGGACGTGATGCCCATGCCGCTGGACTTCCTGCGGCCGGAGACGTTCCTCCCCGCGCTGGAGGGCGTGCGGGGCGTGTTCCTGATGCACCCGCCGGCCCTCGCCCACGTGGAGGGGACGCTCAACGCGTTCATCGACGCGGCCGCCACGCAGGGCGTGAAGCAGGTGGTGTTCCTGTCCATGGCGGGCGCGGAGACGCGCGCGTGGGCGCCGCACCACGCGGTGGAGGCGCACCTGATGCGCTCCGACGTCGGGTGGACGCTGCTGCGCCCGGCGTTCTTCGCGCAGAACCTGGGGGACGCGTACCGCGAGGACATCCGCCAGGACGGCCGGCTCTACATGCCCGCGGGCCACGGCAAGGTGGCCTTCGTGGACGTGCGCGACGTGGGCGAGGTGGCGGCGCGAGCGCTGCTGGACACGTCGCTGCGCAACCGCGCCTTCACGCTCACCGGGCTGGAGGCCGTGACGTTCGAGGAGGTCGCGTCCGTGCTGTCGGAGGTGCTGGGCCGGCCCATCCGCTACGTGCCCGCATCGGTGCCCGGCTACGTGCGCCACCTGCACCAGCGCCGGCTGTCGTGGGGCCAATTGGGCATGCAGACGCTGATGCACGTGGGGCTTCGCTTCGGGAAGGCGGAGCAGGTGGACCCCACGCTCACCAACCTGCTCGGCCGTCCCACGCGCACGGTGCGCCAGTACATCGAGGACCACGCGCCGCTCTGGCGCTGACGAGGCTCCGGCGCGCTCAGGCGTACCAGAGCGCCCAGGCGATGAGCACGACCTGGAGCGGCAGCCGCGCCCAGAGCAGGGGCCGGGGAATCTTCCGGAACTGCTCCGGGTGCCAGGCCATGTGGAGGTTCGCGGGGAACACCGCCACGAACAGCGCCACGAGTCCCCACGCCGCGAGCCGCGTGGTGGCGGGCACCAGGAGGAAGATGCCCAGCACCACCTCCGCCACGCCGCTCAGCAGCACCAGCTCCCGGGGGCGGGGCAGGTACGGCGGCATGATGCGCATGTACATGCGGGGCTTGAGGAAGTGGTTCACCCCCGCGGCGACCATGAACAGCGCGAGCACGTACTGCAGGATGGTTTTCACGTCCATGGGCGGTGGGGCTCCTCGCGCGGCATCGAAGCCCGAGCGAGGCGCTCCGTCCACGCCTACTTTCCGGCGAACGCCTCCGCGACGATGGCGCGCGCCTCCTGGACGATGGTGTCCAGGTGTGCCTGGTCGCGGAAGCTCTCCGCGTAGATTTTGTACACGTCCTCCGTGCCGGACGGACGCGCGGCGAACCAGCCGTTCTCCGTCGTCACCTTGAGGCCGCCCAGGTCCGCGTTGTTGCCGGGCGCGCGCGTGAGGCGCTGGAGGATGGGCTCCCCCGCGAGCGACGTGGCCTTCACCGCCTCCGGCGACAGCTTCTTCAGCGCGGCCTTCTGCGTGGACGTGGCCGGCTGGTCGATGCGCGTGTACAGCGGCGCGCCGAACTTCTTCGCCAGCTCCTGGTAGTGCTCGCCGGGGTCCTTGCCGGTGCGCGCCAGGATCTCCGCCGCGAGCAGGTCCAGGATGATGCCGTCCTTGTCCGTGGTCCACACGGTGCCGTCCTTGCGCAGGAAGGACGCGCCCGCGCTCTCCTCGCCGCCGAAGCCCAGCGAGCCGTCCAAGAGCCCGTCCACGAACCACTTGAAGCCCACCGGCACCTCCACCACGCGGCGGCCCAGGTCCTTGCCCACGCGGTCGATGAGGCTGCTGCTCACCAGCGTCTTGCCCACCGCCGCGTCCGCCTTCCAGCCCGGGCGGTTGCGGAAGAGGTAGTTGATGGCGACCGCCAGGTAGTGGTTCGGGTTCATCAGCCCCATGCTGCGGGTGACGATGCCGTGGCGGTCGGAGTCCGTGTCGTTGCCGAACGCGAGCGCGTACTGGTCCTTGAGCTTCACCAGGTTCGCCATCGCGTACGGTGACGAGCAGTCCATGCGGATCTTCCCGTCGTGGTCCGCGGGCATGAAGCCGAAGGTCGGGTCCACGGTGGGGTTCACCACCGTGAGGTCCAGGCCGTACCTCGCGGCGAGCGGCGCCCAGTAGTCCAGGTTGGAGCCGCCCAGCGGATCCGCGCCCAGCTTCAGCTTCGCGCCCCGGATGACGTCCAGGTCCACCACGTTCGCCAGGTCCGCCACGTACGGGGTGATGAAGTCGTACGCCTTCACCGAGGCGCTCGCGCGCGCCTTCTCGTAGGGGACGCGCTGCACGCCCTTGTTGCCCGCGGCCATCAGCTCGTTGGCGCGCTTCTCCACCAGCGAGGTGACGTTCGTGTCGGCCGGGCCGCCGTTGGGCGGGTTGTACTTGATGCCGCCGTCCTCCGGCGGGTTGTGGGACGGGGTGATGACGATGCCGTCCGCAAGCCCGCTCGTGCGGCCCCGGTTGTACGTGAGGATGGCGTGGGAGATGACCGGCGTGGGCGTGGCGCCGTCCGTGTAGCGGACCTCCACGCCGTGCGCGGCCAGCACCTCCAGCGTGGTGCGCTGGGCGGGCTCGGAGAGGGCGTGCGTGTCCATGCCCAGGAACAGCGGACCGTCGTAACCCTGCTGCTTGCGGTACTCGCACAGGGCCTGCGCCACCGCGAGGATGTGCGCCTCGTTGAAGCTGCGGCGCGCGGCGCTCCCCCGGTGACCGGAGGTGCCGAAGGCCACGCGCTGCTCGGCCACGGACGCGTCGGGCGTGTCGTCGTAGTACTGCGCGCGCAGCTTCTCGGGGTTGATCAGCAGGTCGCGCGAAAGGGGCTTGCCAGCGGAAGGGTGTGCCATGACGGGGCAACCCTAGCCGCGCGCGCATTCAGAGGGGAGCCGAAGTCACAGGCCCTGTCGCGCGCCACACCCGCCTTGACGCGCTCCGTCCAGTAGCGGGCGGGGCGCGGGCGGCCGGGACGGGAGCGCGTGTCCGGAAGCCGTCAGCGCGCCACGGCGACGGAGGCCGCGGG
>NZ_RAWC01000399.1:0-3014 GCF_003611685.1 Corallococcus sp. CA049B
CTCTCCTGGGGCGCTTCAGGGGGGCGACTGGGACGGTGGGCCTGGTGCCCGCGGCTCAGGCGGATGAAGTTGGCGAGGAGCTGACGTCCGTGGGTGGTGGCGATGGACTCCGGGTGGAACTGGACGCCCCAGCGGGGGAGGGAGGCGTGGCGCAGGGCCATGAGGACGCCGTCGGGGGCCCAGGCGGTCTCCACCAGGTCCTCGGGCAGGGGCCGGGCGAGGCAGAGGGAGTGGTAGCGCACCACCTGGAAGTCCTGCGGAAGGCCCTGGAAGAGGTCCGTCCCCGAGTGGCGCACGGGGCTCAGCCGTCCGTGCATGACCTCCGGTGCGTGCTGGATCCGCGCGCCGTGGATGTGCCCCAGGCCCTGATGACCCAGGCATACGCCGAGGATGGGGACGTCCGCTTCGAGGAGCGCATCACGGCAGACGCCGAAGTCCGCTGGGTGGTCGGGGCGCCCGGGGCCCGGGGAGATGACGATGTTGTCGAACGCGAGCCCGCGCAGCTCCCGCCATGGCCGCTCGTCGTTGCGCACGACGAGGGGCTCTGTCCCCCCGACCTCCGCCAGCAGCTGGAAGAGGTTGAACGTGAACGAGTCGTGGTTGTCGATGATGAGCGTCCGCTGCCGCACGGCGCGCACCTTACCGTGGGAGGCGCGGAGACGGTTCGAGCACGGCTGCCGGGCGGTCGCGCGAAGGCATCAACGACATACGAGTGACTGCGCGAGCAGCAAGGACCTTCCTCCTGGTCCTAGTCATTCGGCGAGCCATGACAACGCCCGGCGAAAGGGGGCCGCACGCTGCCTGGCGCCGAGCCGCGCAAGGCGTGGGGCCTTCCCCTCCGGTCAATGTGACTGGAACCACTTCGCCGGGGAGACCGCATGCCGCCCGGGACCCAGCGACCACACCCTCATCGCAGGCCGAGTTCCCGAAGCAGCTCCTCCGCGAGTCTTTCGGCTTGCGCGAGGTCGTCCATTACCTCGATCCCCAACGGCCCCGCGGGGGGCTCGGCGACCGCCGTCGCCAAGTCAGATGGTTCGGCGGACCTCGCCGCGCCCTCCCCATTGGACGAGGCTGGCTCCGTCGTCGTGCGGAGCTGCTCGGTGATGTGCTCGGCCAGTAGACGAGAGGTCGGATAGCTGTAGAGGGTCGCCGTAGTGAGCTTCGCCTTCAGCCGGGTGTTGAGCTGCTCGCGAAGACGGATGAGCATGAGGCTGTCGAGGCCAAGGTTCTGGAAGTTGGTGGTGGGGTCGATGGCGTCGGCGGTACGCTCACCCAGGAGTTCTGCGAGGGTTTGCTGGACTTGGAGCAGGGCACCCGTGGCGGGGCGTTCACGCTCCGCGGCGCGGGGTTCGTCCTGCACGGCCGCGGGCCGCACCGCCTGGGGCTCAACGGCCGGCGCGGGCTTTTCGACAAAGAGCCGTCGGCCAAGGTCTCCGGGAGACAGGACCTCGAACTCATGCGCTGTGAGCCCGGCCTGCTCAAGCGCTCCGGCCGACAGCTCTGTGATCCCGGCAGCCAGGGCGCGGGCCATGATTTCCCAGGCCTGGGCCAACGCCATCCTCGGTACGCGCTCGACATTCCCTCCACGCCGTGTGCTCGCCGCCATTCCGGCGTCGAGCGGTGCCCAGGCGAGCGCGAGCGTGGGGATTCCCGCCGCCACGAGATGCTCCGCGGCCACCCCGAGTGCTGCATTGGCGGCCGCGTACGCGAACTGTCCGGGCGACCCAAGCACTCCCGCGAGCGAGCCTGCGAGCACAATCCGCCTTGGTGCGAGCGTGGCGACCGCGTCCAACAGCGCACTCGCGGCGTGGACCTTGGGCCGCAGCACCCGTGACAGATCCGCCTCGGAGATGTTCGCCAGCGTGGCATCCTTGAGCACTCCGGCGAAGTGGTAGAGGGTTCCAAGGCGATGCCCCCGCGCCGTGACCTCGCGGTGGATCGCCTCCCACGTCGCGGGCTCGGCCACGTCGCCCAGCAGCACCGTGACCGAGATGTCGGTCCGCCTCCACGCGGCGAGCGTGGCGTCCACGGCCGCTCCGGGCGCGGACCGGCCGACAAGCACCAACTCGCGCACACCGCGCTGGACCAGGTGCACTGCGAGTTGCCAGCCCACGCCTCCGAAGCCGCCCGTGATGACCGCCGCATGGCCAGGCTCCTCCACCAAGGCCTGTGCTTGTACGGGAGGGAGAGGAAGCGGCGCGAGGCGCTGCCGTAGCCATCCCTCCCGGCCGAGTCGCAGCTCATCTCCCGCGGCCGCGGTCGCCAGCGCGGCCGAGAGCCCGGACGGCGCGGCCGTCGTGCCGATGTCGACAAGACCCAGCCTGGCGCCCTTCGCGAACTCGAGGCAGGCCGCACGCGCCGCTCCCCACAGGGCGCGAGCCGTGAGCGCCGAGGCAGACGCTACGCCCGCCCCCGTTCCATGGGCCCCCCGGGTCACCAGCACGATGGGCCGTCCAGCCGTCATCGGCTCCTCGAGCCCGAGCAGCCAGCGGCGCAGTTCACCCAGCGCGGTCACCACGGGCAGCTCTTCCTGGACCAGAACGATGCCCGCCACGTCGGCCCGCAGCCGCGCCGCATCCGCTGGCGTGACGAGCAGCTCGGTGGTGACAGTCGTGTCCTGGGTCAGCGCCGCCTTGAGTTCAGCGAGGCGCGGGCCCGCGCCCCCCAGCGCCGCCAGTGCCCAGCGCCGGGGTGCTGTCTCCTTGCCCTCCACGCGGACCCAGAGCGGAGCATGGCAGAGCCCCGTGAGCGCGACCGGCTCCGTGGGCGCCGAGGGGACCGGGGCGACGCTATCCGTCTCGGTCTGCCGGGGCCGCGCGGGCAGCCAGTACGCCTGACGTTGGAACGCATAGGTGGGAACGCTGATGCGTTTGGGCGAAGGCCCTTCGAACAAGCCCTTCCAGTCGAGGTCGAGGCCGAGGGAGTGGAGGGAGGCGGCGGCGGAGCAGAAGGCGCGCTCAGGGTCGGAGGAGTCGAGGGAGGGAATGCAGGAGAGGCCCTTGGAGGCGGAGCGC
>NZ_RAWC01000039.1:0-54483 GCF_003611685.1 Corallococcus sp. CA049B
CCCCCCGCCCACCATCCCCAACGCGTCGGCCATGGAGCAGAGCAAGTACCACCTGGGCAATGGCCTGAGCCCACTGCTGAACGAGACCCGCTACGCGCCCACCGGCGACCAGGAATTCGACAGGGGGATTGCCACGTACAACGCGGGCAGCGGCTCCGGCTACGTGCAGACGTCCGGCGAGGCCTTCCACGCCTACAACGGCAACGCCAACACCTGGCAGCCGTACGGCCGGGCACAGGGCAACTACGCCATCGCCGTGCAGGGCGTCGCGGTGTGCCCGGGCGGAGGCCTGAGTCCCATTGGCCGCGCCTTTGACATCCAGTCCACCTATACGCTCCCAGAGAATGAGGTGGATTCCATGGAGAAGAGCGTCCAGGACTTCTTCAGCATCCTGTAGCCCTCCGCGCTACACCCGGCGGGGCCGCCGTAGCGCAAAGGGACACATTCCCAGCGCAAGCAACGTTTTCGGAAACATCGTGGAAAACCACGCATTCCCTCCGAAACCAGCATCAATGACAGACATGATGTCATCCCTGGCACGGGACCTGCTCTGACGGGAAACCGCCCTCCGGCCTTCTGGTGCCGGAGGGCGGACCCCCATTCCCCGTAAGGGATTGCCACATGCCCCAACATTCCATGCGAGGCCTGTCCGGCCTCGTGCCGTCCTGGCTGCGCTCGCTGACCGTCTCCTCCTTCGCGCTCGGAGGCCTGCTGGTGGGCGCGCCGGCCCACGCCGCGGATCCGCAGGAGCTCCGCCCGAACATCGCCACCGTGCTCGACGTGGCGCTGGTGGATGGGGAGCTGACCGCGAGCATCCTGTGGACGGACCGGCAGGACGACCTGCCCCCGTCCTCGAAGCTCGTCTCCTATGACGGCAAGGACAGCGCCACCGCGGGCGCGGACGTGACGCCCAAGGCGGGCGGAATCTCCCAGGTGAAGCTCTTCGGCGCGCTGGACAAGCCCTGGGAGACGGGCTGGGCGCAGAAGCTGGTGCTGGAGGACCCGAAGGGCCAGCCGCTGGCCATCCAGCCCTATGACGTGAACCTGGACTGCGCGACCGAAAAGGAGTGCAGCCTCACCGTGTCCAAGGGCGTCACGTCGGAGAAGGACGTCGTGCACGTGAGCAGCGAGCTGGACGCCGTCCTCACGGAGCTCGACGCGAAGTTTGGCCAGGGCGAGTACGACCTGGTGAAGGAGGTGTCCAAGGACTTCCCGCACCTGCGCGGCGAGGCCATGGTCTACGTCCAGCAGTGGTACTGGTGGTACCCCATCATCGGTCCGTGCGCCTGCGGCTGGACGACCACGACGACGCGCACGCCCACCACCACCCAGTCCATCCTCGTGTCGACCTCCGGCCGCAGCATCTACGGCTGGAACGGGCCGGGCGCGAAGCACACGCTGAGCGCCAACGCCATCCCCATGGGCCCGACCCTCAACCGGACGGTCACCGGCTCCAGCCAGCTGTCGCTGGGACTGCGGTGCTCGCGCCGCATCTACTTCTACTGGTGGGACTTCATCATCCACCGGCCGGGCGGGGTGTTCCCGGTACGCTTCCCCTTCCCTGTCAGCATTCCCTGCACCTCGCCGTGCCAGGCCCGCTTCGACCACATGGGCCGCGTCTCCGGCCGGACGACCATCAGCGGCGTGGCCACCGCGCGTGAAGCAGGGACCTGGCGCGTGAACGTCAACGCGCCGACCATCAACCAGGTCATCACCGGGAACAACGCCTTCGACGCGGACGCCATCGGCGTCTCGTTCTCGAACACCAGCGCCTACAACACGGTCAGCACGTCGGGCCAGGTGACGATTCCCTCCACTTCCACCTTCGCGAGCGCCCTCGTCACCAACGGCTACGCCCAGGCCATCCACGGCCAGCTGACCTGCCCCCAGATTCCCGCGCTGCCGGGCAGGACCGTCTCGGATTACGGCACGACGCAGGGCACGTCCCACCAGCTCAGCCTGATCTGGAGCATCTTGGACTTCGCGGCAGGCTTCTAGCCGCGCACGACTGATCCGCGATGCATGACAACACCCCGGAGGCCGGCGCCGTGAAGGGGCCGGCGTCCGGGGTGCCTGTTTCTTCCGCACGGATGCGGCGGACGGCTAGTTGTCGGTCGCGTCCTCGATCTTGTCGCCGGCCTTCTCCGCGGCGTCGCCCGTGGCGTCGGCGGCGTCCTCGGCCGTGTCCTTCACCTTGTCGCCCGCCTGCTCCATGTCGTCCTTGGCGGACTCACGGGTGTTGCGGTGGCAGCCCGTGCCCACGGACAGGGCGCTCAGCGTCAAGGCCAGCAGCGTCAGCTTCTTCATTCGGTGTGACTCCTTCGCTTGAGGGGGGCGGGATGCGACCCGCCTGTCCCCGTGCGCGCCGCAAGGTAGGCACTGTCCACCAACTGCCAAGGGGCAGCCCCGCGGGATGTCCACTCCGGGGCATCCGGGCCCCAGTGATGGGTGTCGGAACGCGCTGCTAGGGTGCGTCTTCACGAGGGGCTTGTGTTCCCGCCCCCGGAGGCCCACCCATCCATGTCTTTGTCGTCCTCGCGGCCCTCACGGCCCACCCTGCTGCTCGCCCTGGCGTTGACGGTCCTCTGGGGCTGTCCCTCCGACGAGCCGAAGCCCACCGAGCAGCTCTACTCCGACGTCCAGTTCGACCTCACCGTCCCGCCGGAGACGCCGGTGGACGCGGAGCTCTTCCTCCAGGGCCCCACCGCCACGTTCAGCGGCACGGACGGGCGGGGCCTGGAGCTGGTCTACCAGGGCGGCCGTCAGTTCAGCCTGAAGGCCCGGCTGCCCAAGGGCACCGCCTTCACCTACGCGGTGCGGATGACGGCGCCCACGCCCCAGGTGGCGCTGGATGCCCAGGGGGCACCGGAGGCGGACCACACCGTCACTGCCCGTGAGAACGAGGAGCGTGTCGCCCTCACGGTGGAGCGCTTCGGCGCCGAGGGGGGGCAGACAGGCGCGAGGACCGTGTTCATCGTCCAGGTCCCGGACATCACACCGGCCGGGGCCAGGGTGTGGCTGTCCGGAAACCAGCCGGAACTGGGGAACTGGAATGGCGCGGAGGTGGAGCTCTACCCGGCCGTGGACAACGCCTACGCCGGCGCCGTCGCGTTCGCGGCCGGCACGGGTCTGGAGTTCAAGGTGACGCGCGGCTCGTGGGAGACGGTGGAGAAGAGCGAAACGGGCGCGGAGGTGGCCAACCACACCTTCACCACCGGCGGCGGCTTCGAGCGCGTGCCCGTGGCGGTGAAGGGCTGGGCGGACCTGACCACGCCGCCGCCGCCCCCGCCGCTCACCGGCGACGTGCGCTACCTGCGCAACGTCGTGCCCCAGGACGCCACGCTCAAGCCGCGCGACGTCATCATCTGGCTGCCGCCCGGCTATGAGGCGGACCCCACGCGCCGCTACCCGGTGCTCTACATGCACGACGGCCAGAACCTGATGGACGTCAGCACCGCGTTCGCCGGGGAGTGGAACGTGGACGAGACGGCGCAGGCGCTGGTGGAGTCCGGTGCGGTGGAGCCGCTCATCATCGTGGGCGTCTACAACACGAGCGACCGCATCGCGGAGTACACGCCCGTGCCCTTCCCGCCGCGGTACCCGGACGCGGGCCGCGCGGACGCGTACGGTCAGTTCCTCATCCAGGAGCTGAAGCCGCGCATCGACGCGGAGTTCCGCACGAAGCCGGAGGCGGAGTTCACGGGGCTCGCGGGCTCGTCGCTGGGCGGGCTCGTGTCCATGTCGCTGGGGCTCAAGCACCCGGACGTCTTCACCCGGCTGGGTGTGGTGTCGCCGTCGGTGTGGTGGGCGGACCGGGAGATTGTCTCGCAGGTGAACGCGCTCACCGCGAAGCCCGCGCTGCGCATCTGGGAGGACATCGGCACCCAGGAAGGCGACGGCGAAGAGGCGGAGACGGTGGCGGATGCGCAGGCGCTGCGCGACGCGCTGGTGGCCAGGGGCTGGGTGCTGGACGACGACCTCAAGTACACGGAGGTGGAGGGAGGCCAGCACAACGAGGCCGCGTGGAGCGCGCGCTTCGGTGACCTCCTGCGCTTCCTGTACCCCGTGAAGAAGTGACGAAGCCGCCGCCCCCCACCACCCCGGATGGACGCTACCTGGTGGTGGACGGGCGGCTGTGGCGCCGCTCCAATCCGGCGCTCGGGCCCCGTCAGCGGGAGCTGCTGGTGGCCGCGCTGATGCGGGCCCGCGCCGACGTGGGCCGGGCGAAGCGAACGAAGGACGCGGCCCTGGAGCGCCGGGCGAGGGCTCGCGTGCACCGCGCCAAGGTGGGCCTGGGAGAGCGGGGCGCGCCGTGGTGGACGGACGGCACGCCGGACCTCAACCGGCGCCTCGTGCGGAACACGCCCTACGCCGCCTGGTTCCAGGACCTGTGAGCCGCCCGAACCCCTTCAACGAATTGACGTCACCGGACCCCGACACGGAGGACTGGCTGTCACATCCCTCGCGCGCCTACACGGCGGCGCTCGCGGACCCGACCCTCGTGCACCTCAACGTCAGCGGTGGCCCCGACTGCCGATGCGGGGGCGGCCAAGCCGGTGGTGTTGTCCACGGGAGAGAGGTCCGGGCAGTACGTCGACTCGGACACCACCTGCTCCTGGATATTGCAGCCGCAGCGCCAACCCTAGAAGGCGTAGCGCACACGGCAGTACGGCAGGTGCCTGGCGAGCAGGGCCTGGAACTCCGCCACGTGGCGGCCCTTGAAGCCGGTGCGGTAGCGCACGTTGACGCCGCCGCCCTGGGACACCTTCGTCTCCTGGATTTCGGGCCGCCACAGCAGCTCCTCCGCCTTCGGGTGCCAGCCCAGGTTCACCTCGTGCAGGCCCGCGTTGTGCGTGAGGAAGATGATCTCACACGCCAGCTGCGCCTTCGCCCGCTCGCCGATGCCGGCGTCCACCTGCTGGAACAGCTCCACGTAGGCGTCCTGCCAGCCCTCGTGGAGGATGACGGGGGAGAAGTTGAGGTGCACCTCGTAGCCGGCGGCCACGAAGTCGTCGATGGCGGCGATGCGCTCCGCGATGGGGCTGGTGCGCACGTCCAGCAGCTTCGCCAGCGCGTGCGGCATCAGGCTGAAGCGGATGCGCGTCCTGCCCTGCGGCGCGTAGGTGAGCAGCTCGCGGTTGACCAGCTTGGTGGCGAAGCTGGCCTTGGCGTTGGGCAGCGTGGTGAACAGCCGCACCAGGTCCCGCACGTTGTCGCTGATGGCCGCGTCCGCGGAGCAGTCGCTGTTGCAGCCAATGTCATAGACCCACGCGTGGGGGTCCACCGTGTTGGGCTCCAGCTTGGGCCCGCGCTTGTGCGCGTGCTTGCGGAGGGCCTCCTGGAGGCGGTCGATGTTCACGAACACCGTGACAGGGTTTGCGTAGCCCTTGTTGCGCGGCACGTAGCAGTACGCGCACGCCATCACGCAGCCGTTCGCCGTGGAGGGCGCGATGAAGTCCGAGCTGCGGTCGTTGGCGATGAAGGACAGCGTCTTCTTCACGCCCAGCACCAGGGTGCTGCCCTTGATGCGGTTCCAGGCCTCCACGTTGCCTTCGTTGCCGAAGAGGCCGGGGATGTGCTGGTGCGAGGCCACCTCCACCCGCTCCGCGTCCGGATACCTGGCGAGGATCTCCCGGCCGCGCGCATGCTCCCGCACGGCGGGCTCCAGGTAGATGCGCGACACCTTCAGCAGCCGGTCGAGCGGGCCGGGGCCCGCCGGGACGGTGGCCGGGCGCGGGGTGGGTTCCGGGCGGAAGAGGTCCAGGTTCGTCACCCGGCGTGTGTAACCGCGTTCCGTCTCCCATGCACCCGCGGTGGCCCACCCTGACGTCGGGCGGGCCACCGGGCAGGGGCCTGCTGTCAGCGTTCGGACGGAACCGCGGGGCCCGTGGTGACGGGGGCCGGCGCGTCCAGCTGCTTCAACAGCGCGTCAGGCAGCGGGGCCCGCTTCTCCATCGCGGCCGCCACGCTCGCGGTGGGCGCGTAGACGCGGTGGTTGTTCACGCGGAAGTCGCTGTCCGTCACGGTGGAGATGACCGCGACGCGGCCCAGGTCGTCGATGGGCGGCCCATCCGCCCGGAACGCGGCCCGGTCCACGAGCTGCACCTCCGCGGCCCCCGGTGGCGTCACCCAGACGGAGTAGCGCTTGGCGAGCAGGTCCACGTTCATGCGGAAGTGGTACGTCTGGCCGCGCACGTACGGCACCCGGCGGATCCACGAGTAGCCCGCGCCGTTGCGCACCTGGAAGATGCCGTCCTCGCTCATGCGCAGCGCCATGTTCAGCCGGTTGAAGGCTGTCACCTCCGTGGAGCTGTCCGTCCAGCCCACCACGCCGCCGCCCAGGTTGTCCGCCAACGGGGTGAGGTCGAACTCCACGATGCGGGTGCCCGTGTTGGTGGTGCCCAGCAGGTGCTGACCGCGCGGCAGCGTCCGCTTCGAGTACCAGGGGTAGTTGGGGCGCGGGTTGAAGCGCAGCAGCGCCTCGATGAAATAGTAGTCGCCGTAGATGAGGCTGACGTTGACCTCCTGGCCCGTCCGGTAGTTGCCCACGCCGTGCAGCAAGATGCCCGGGCTGTTGGTGCCCTGCGCCAGGTACGCGGGCGACGCCAGCGAGTCGAGCATGGCCAGCGCGGCGTTGCGGTAGGTGGTGCGCCGGGTGGCGTCCGTCTCCAGGGTGCTCAGCTCCAGCAGGGCGGACGCGGTGACGGCCGCGGCGGAGGAGTCCTTGGACTGGCTGGGCGCGTTGAAGTCCCAGTTGGGCACGCTGTCCGCGGGCAGGTTCGCCAGGTAGTAGTCCGTCACCCGGCGGGCCGCGGTGAGGAAGCGCGGGTCCTGCGTGTAGCGGTACACCATCGTGAAGCCGTAGATGAGCCACGCCTGCCCGCGCGCCCAGGTGGAGGTGGTGGAGTAGCCCTGGTAGGTGCCCCGCGAACGGATGGTGCCATTGTTGTTGTAGTCCACGTAGTGGAACGAGCTGCCATTGGTGCGCACCGCGTCCTGGAGCGTCCGGAGCGCGTGGTTCACCGCCATGGTGCGCCACTCGGCGGGGCCGCCGTTCTGAGCGCCCCAGAGCAGCAGCTCGATGTTCATCATCGTGTCGGTGACGAGCGGGATGTTCCAGTCCGGGTTCCAATCACAACAATCAATGATGCCCACGGTGCTGTTGTAGCGCGTGGCCAGCGACGCGGCGGAGGTGAGCAGCACGTCCCGGTAGTAGGGATTGCCGGTGAGCCGCCAGGCATTGCCGTAGCTGTTGTACATCTTGAAGCCCAGGTCGTGCGTCTCCGTGTTGGTCTTCTGGCCCTCCAGGGGGCGCGTCCACAGGTCCGCGCGGTCGCGCCAGTAGGGCTCGTTGGCGACCTGGAACATGTACCACATGCTCCCGGGGAAGAAGCCCTGCGTCCAAGCGATGTGGTCCGTGTTGGCCACCGTGGTCCACGTCCCGTTGGACAGGGATGCCTTGGGTGAGCGGTTCACGTTGGGCATCTCCAGGACCGTGTCCGCGAGCTGCGCCCTGGCGAACGTGAACACGCGCACCGCGTCCGCATCCGTGAAGGCATTCGCCACCGGCGCCACCAGCAACGCCATCATCCACCACAACTTCACTCCCGGCTTTTTCAATCCCATACACCCTCCCCTGCACATGACCGGCGAGGAAGGTGTCGGTGTGCCACCCCGGGGACCAGTGGCCGCGAGGACGCAGGCTGGCCGTCCCCCCGGCCTCGCTGAAGGGACGGGCTGTGCCCTATCCGACCCAGGGGCTTGGGGTGGCTAGAAGCCGGGGGGGCGCTCCCCGGCGACGCCGGAGGCCCGCTCCAGGGCGATGCCCACGCGGCCCAGGGTTCCTTCGTCGAAGAGCTGGCCGATGAGCGTCACGCCGTGCGGGACGCGGCGCGGGGTGGCGAAGGTGGGCATGGGGCGCCTGGGGTCCGGGGCCCAGTCGCTGCGGGCCTTGGACACCTCCACGAAGCCGGTGCGCAGCGTGAGCGACGGGTGGCCCGTGTGGTTGGTGATGGTGAGGGCTTCGTCGCGCAGCGAAGGCACGAGCAGCACGTCCACCCGCGACATGATGCGCGCCATCTCCTGGGCCACCTTGCGGCGCAGCCGGTCCGCCTGGACGAAGTCCACCGCGGACAGGAAGCGGGACTGGCGGAAGAGGTTGGGCCACGCGTCGGGCGTCTGCATCTTCAGCGCGTCCACGCCGTGGCTGAGCGTGAGCTCCTCGAAGGCGGCGGCGGCCTCCGCGAAGAGGATGACGTTGAGGGCGGAGTACGGCCAGTCCGGGAACTGCACCTCCACCGGCGTCAGGCCCAGCCCCTGGAGCGTCTCCAGCGCCGCGCGGTCCACGTCCGTGGCGGGGCTCTCCTTCATCCACGCGGGCACGTAGCCCACGCGCAGGCCCTTCACGGGCGCGTTCGCGTCGAAGTCCAGCTTCGCGGACACGCTCGCCACGTCGCCCGCGTCCGCGCCGTGGAGCGCGGCGAGCACCAGCAGCGAGTCCTCCACCCCACGCGTCATGGGCCCCAGCTTGTCCAGCGACCAGCACAGCGTCATCGCGCCCGTGCGCGGCACGCGGCCATAGGTGGGGCGCAGGCCGGTGATGCCGCAGCGCATGGACGGCGACACGATGCTGCCGCCCGTCTCGCTGCCCAGGGAGAAGCCCACGAGCCCCGCGGCCGTCGCCGCGCCCGGCCCCGCGCTGCTGCCCGAGGAGCCTTCTTCCAACAGCCACGGGTTCTTCGTCTCGCCGCCGAACCAGATGTCGTTGAGCGCGAGCGCGCCCAGGCTGAGCTTCGCCACCAGCACGGCGCCCGCGCGGTGCAGCCGCTCCACCGCGGCGGCGTCCGTGGTGGGGACCCGGTCGCGGAACGGCTCGGCGCCGTAGGTGGTGCGGATGCCCGCGGTGTCCACCAGGTCCTTCGCTCCCCAGGGGATGCCGTGCAGCGGACCCTTGTAGCGGCCCGCGGCGAGGTCCTTGTCCGCCTGCCGGGCCTGCTGGAGCGCCAATTCCTCCGTCAGCGTGATGACGCACTGGAGCCTGGGGTCATGGCGCTTCAGCCGGGAGAGATAGAGCTGCGTGAGCCGCTCGGACGTGATGGCGCGCGACCGCACCCAGCGCGACAGCTGCGTGAGCGGCGCGAAGGCGATGTCCTCCTCCTTCGCGGGCAGCGGCACCTTCGCGTCGCGGCTGCGCACGAATCGCTCCTTCGCGGGCGCGGTGGGTTTGAGCCCCGGCAGCGACGGGTTCCACTGCGAGGCGGGTGACAGCGTGGGCTCCAGCGCGAGTTTGCGCGGGCCGGTGCGGCGCTCGTGCAGCGGGGCCAGGGACACGCGCCAGTTGCCGGCGGCCTGGGTGCGCTCGGCGGGCGTGAGCTGCACTTGCATCAGCTTTTCGGCCTCCGCGAAGGTGGTGGGGCTCACCTCCGGCCCCACCGTGGGGCCCGCGCCGAAGGTGGGCGGCGCACCCGCGGGCGGGGCGGACGTGCCCGCGTCCGGCGCCGCGGAGACGGCGGTGCTCGCGAGTCCAATCACGGTGTGGGTCAGGAACTGCCGACGCGAGCTGCTCATGGCGCGACCTCACGGATGAAGCGAAGGGGGCGCCAGTGTGCCACCGCCTACGAGCGGTGCACGTCGCGGAAGGCGAGCATGTCCCCCAGCCGCTGCTCCTTCGCGTCGTCGAAGCCACACGCGGCGCCCCAGGTGGCGGGGTTCTCGTAGGTGCCGAACAACATGTCCCAGATGGGCAGGTCGCCGTAGTTGTTCTTGTGCTTGCCGTACTCGTGGTGGATGCGGTGCATCTCCGGCCGCTGGAAGAACCAGCCCACCCAGCGCGGGGTGCGGATGTTGGTGTGGTAGAAGTATTCGCCCAGCGCGCAGCAGGCCGTGTAGATGGCGCCCGCCGCCGGGCTCAACCCCAGCACCGTGTAGACGAGCAGCCCGCCAATGAGGCTGTTGGCCGTCATCTCCAGCGGGTGCTTGTAGAAGCTGGTGATGACCTCCAGCCGCTGCGGGCTGTGGTGAATCTGGTGGAAGAACCGCCAGAGCACGTCGCTCTCGTGCCGGGCGCGGTGCCACCAGTAGAAGACGAACGTGGCGATGAGATAGGCCAGCACCCCGCCCACCACCGGGTTCACGTGCCGGGACAGGTGGAAGACCGAGTGCGCGGAGAACCACCGGTCCCAGGTGTAGCCGCCCAGCACCACCACGCCCACCTGCGCCAGGTTGATGAGCACCACCCGCAGGTGCCAACCGCGCACGCGGGGCAGCTTCCACCCCAGGGACAGCTGCTCCATGAGAAAGCAGAGACCGGCGATGAGGACGAGCCAGGGCAGCATGGAAATCCTTCCGTGATTTCGGGCTGCCCCTCATACGAATGATGTCCCCGGAGATGTCTTTCGTTCCAGCGGACATTGTCACCTGGGAGGAATGGGACGGGAGGAACGGGGGCTGGCATCCTGCTGGCCATGGCTCGGAACAGCACCCTGACGGCGCGGTTGGGTTACATCGACACGCAGGCCACCTTCGTGCAGGCGGCGCTGCTGGCGGCGCACGGGGCCGGGGCTCGCGCGGGCGGCTTCCGCGTGTCGGACGTGCGCTTCTACTTCCTGCTGTTCACCAACTGGGTCGAGCACGACGTCACCCGGCCCTCGCAGGACATCGACCTGACGCAGGTGCGGCGGACGCTGGAGCGGCTGGTGCGCGGGGGCCACGCGGAGTCGAGCACCAGCGCGCCCGTGAAGGGGCTGCCCCGGGGGCGCCGGTACGTGCTCACGGGAGAGGGATTGTGCTCGCTGGCGGAGGGGCTGGCCGGGCGGGAGCGTGCGCCGCTGGAGGAGGCGCTGTTCGTGGTCTGCTTCGCGGCGAGCTACCGCGACGCGGTGCTGTCGCGCGTGGAGGGCCGGGCCCGGGCGCTGTCTCCGGCGGTGCGAAGGCGCGTGGAGCGGGCGTTGGATCCGCTGCGGCTGGTGAAGGAGGCGCAGCGCACGTCGGCGGCGGTGCTCGCGGACCTGGAGGAGCGGGTGGAGGCGGGCCTGCGGTACGAGGAGCAGTCACGCAAGGCCATGGCCCGCGCGGAGCCCGTGGCGGACGTGGTGCGCGCGCTGGAGGCGGCGGGTTCGTACCAGCTGCACCGGGTGCGGCCGTTGGGCGAGGTGCTGCTCGCGCTGCCGGAGGACCTGCGCCAGTTCGAGTTGACGGAAGGCATGGGCCTGCGCTCGCGGCTGCTCTTCGCGCCCCTGGCGGAGCGGGCTCGGGCGGAGCATGCGGTGCTGGCGCGGCTGGAGGCGCGGCTCACCCCCGGCAAGGCGCTGGGGTGAGCCACGGGGCAACGCCTAACGCAGCGCCTGGGTGAGGCGGGAGCCCAGGGCCAGCGCGAGGCCGTCCTCGACCAGGCCCGCGGCCACGTTCGGCACGCGCAGCTTCTGCGTCAGGAGGCGGCGGAAGCCATAGAAGACATAGCTGGAGGCGAAGGCGGCGGCGGCGCCGACGAGGGCGAAGCCAATCCGCGCTCCCTTGCGCTTGCGTGACACCGCGGCGCCGGTGATGGCCCCGGAGAGGATGCGGCCCGTCAGGACCGGCAAGGCGGTGCGCGCGGGCGTCCTGGGGTTCTTGTCCCCCACCAGCTCACCGAGCGCCATGAGGCCCAGGCGCTGGGACACCTTCTTCGACGTGAGGCCCGGCAGGGCCCGCTTCAACGCGCGCGTCGGCTTGCGCGACAGCTCGCGCGAGAGGAACGCGGGCGCGGACATGCTGCGCATCCCGGCGAGGACGCCGAAGCCCGCGGCGGTCCAGATTTCATTGTTCGTTCGCATGGTTCCCAACCCCCAGCCAGGTGGTGAAAACTGGAGGGTGGGGGCGCGGCGTCCGTCCGGCCACGGTCTGGCGAGCGGGCACTCAGGCGGCCGGCGGCGTGGACGGCTTGGGCGAGCGCAACATCCAGCCCGCGAGCAGCGCGCCCAGCGCGGCCACCAGTGTTCCGCAGTTCTCATCCACGTGCATGGGGAGCACGCCCACCCCGAGGCCCAGCACGCCCAGCCCGATGAAGCCGCGCCGGGCCAGGGTGCGCTCCCATGCCTTCGTCGCCAGGGTGGTGGAGAAGAAATAGAGGACCGCGGCTCCAACGACCTGCACCCAGGGCACCAGGGGCCGCACGGGCCGCCATGCCACCTTCTCCAGCCTGTCGAAGAAGCCGGCCCCGCCTCCTGGGAGTGCCAGGCCGGATTCTCCCGCCAGTTGCTCAGCGGTGCCCCCGAACAGGTGCCGCATGTCATCCGCCAGGAAGAAGTAGACGGCTTGAATCAGGGTCGCCACGACCAGCACCGTGAGGATCCAGCCCTTGGGCGCGGGCGGCACGGACGGCTCGGAGTGCTTGCGCAGCGCCTCCAGGTGCTCCGGGGAGACCTCCAGCGGATGCGGATAGGACATGGCCAGCAGCGCCTGCGTCGCGGCGGCGCTGACGGGCGTCCCCTGCTCGTCCACCAGCTGCTTCACGCCCTCCTTCGCCAGCAGCGCGTGCAACGCGGGCGCGAGCGTCGCCGGGTCCTCCGTCTGGCCCCACCGGGCGATGATGGCGTTGAGGTATCCGGCCTTGAGGGCACGCGAGGAGCCCTCCGTCCTCAAGGCCTCCTCGAACAGGGGCACCAGCTCATCGACGTGCGGAGTGACGGGGGACGGCTGGAGCTGCGTGCTCATACGGCGAGTCTATGCCGCGCCGGGGACACCCGCGTGAACCTCATCCTTCCGTGTTGCGGAGGAAGTCCGCCACCTGGGCGAAGCGGTCATCCAGGAAGCTTCGCAGGCCGCCGGTGATGCCCCGCCTGTCCATGGCCTTCTGCATGCACCGCAGCCACGCGTCCCGCATCGCCGTGTCCACCGGCAGATGTCCGTGGCGCATGCGCAGCCGGGGGTGGCCGTGCGTCGCGCTGTAGTGCTGCGGGCCGCCCAGCCAGCCCACCAGGAACATGCCGAAGCGCTGGCGCGTGCCCCGGTTCACCTTGCCCTCGGCGTCCAGCTCGTGGATGGCGGCGAGCGCGGGCTCCTCCGCGTCCATCACGTCGTAGAAGGCCTCCGCCAGCGCGTGGACGGGCTCCTCGCCGCCCATGCGGGTGAAGGGGGTGTCGTCCAGCGTGGGGACCCAGCCGTCCGACGGCGGGGGCTTCAATTCCATGCTCATGGCTTCCTCATGCCGCCCAGCGCCTTGGCCGGCGCTGGAGGCTCTTCAATCCCAATCCTTCACAGAACGCCTTGAAGCGCGCTTCCGGCACGCCCTTCCACTCCAGGTCCGCGAGCGACGCGGTGCCCGGCAGCGGCGCGTCCTCCACCAACGTGGCCAGCGTGCGGTACAGCCGCGCGTCCTCGCGGTGCGCCTTCAGCGTCGCCGCCAGCTTGTCCGCGCCCCGCACCTTCACCGTCCACTCCGCCGCGTTGTCCGGGATGGACTCCAGCTTCCCATAGGCCTGGAGCACCGCCGCCGCGCCCTTCGCCCCGAAGCCCGGCAGCCCCGGGATGCCGTCCGCGTCGTCGCCCATCAGCGCCAGCAGGTCCGGGACGCTCTGTGGCGCCACGCCCAGCTTCGCCTTCACCCCGTCCGCGTCCACGACCTTCTGCTGCCGCCGGTCCACCTGCACCACGCGCTGGCCGCGCACGCACTGGCCCAGGTCCTTGTCCGGCGTGAGCAGCCGCACCTGCTCCACCTCGCCCGCCCAGCGCGCCGCCCCGGTGGCCAGCGCGTCGTCCGCCTCCTGGTCCTTCATGGACCAGACGCGCACGCCCAGCGCTGAGACGGCCTCCTCCACCAGGTCGAACTGCGCGCGCAGCTCCGGCGGCACGCCCTCGTCTCCCTTGTAACCAGCGAACAGCGCGTTGCGGAACGAGCGGATGGGATTGTCGAACGCGACCGCGACGTGCGTCACGGCCTCCTGCTCGTCGTGCAGGAGGGCGAGCAGGGAGTCCATCACACCGGCAGTGGCCTTCACGTCCCGTCCGTCCGGCGCGGTGGTGCCCGGCCGGGGCGAGAAGTGGGCCCGGTACAGCTCATACGTGCCGTCCACGAGGTGCAGGCGCATGTTCCCCCTCTAGCGTCCCTCCCGCCGCACGGCCAGCAGCCCGTGCGTGCCGTGGCCTGTGCGCCTCGTTCCCTACACGACGCCTGTCAACCCCCTTGGCCAGCGTGTCTGGTGGGGACAGGTCGCCGATGCCGACTGGCCGGGCACCGCCCATTTTCCAAACCAACTCCCTCTGGGCCGCGCCGGAGCGTCCCAGCATTCCACCGGCATGAGGTGATCCATGCGCCCGAAGCTGTTCGCCGCCGCCCTGCTCTGCGTCGCGGCCCTTGGCTGTGCAGGCAAGCAGGTGATTGCTACGTCCACCCATCAGCAGCGCGTCCAGGCGGAAGCGGCGCTCCGCTCGGCGGAGAACTCGCAGGCGCCGAACGTGCCCGAGGCCGCCCGGCATCTGCAGTTCGCGCGTCAGCAGATCGCCGACGGTGAGCGGCTGATCCAGGAGGGTGAGCAGGAGGCCGCGGAGCTGCGGTTCCGTCAGGCGGCCGCGGACGCGGACCTGGCGTCGGCGTTGGCGCGCGCGGTGCCCCTGAAGAACGAGGCGCGGCGGGCTTCCGAGCAGGCCGAGTCCCTCCGCAGCCGTCAATGAGTCCCCCACCTCTAGCCTTGTGAGGAGCGAGTCATGCAGCGTTGGAAACTTGGATGGTTGGCGGTCGCGGGAGTCACGGCGCTCTCGGTGGGGTGTGCGCACGGTCCACCGCCCAGTGAGTTGACCGCGGCGCGCCAGGCGTACCGAGACGTGTCCACGAGCCCCGAGGGCCGCGAGCGCCCCGCGGACGTGGCGGCGGCCCGGGCGGCCCTGCAGGAGGCGGAGAGCGAGTACGCGGAGAGCGAGAGTTCGGTGAAGACGCGCTCGCTGGCGTACGTAGCCCTGCGCAAGGCGGAGATCGCCTCGGCGCGCGGCGAGGCGGACCTGGCCGCGCAGCAGCGGGCGCAGGCGGAGGCGTCCCTGCGTGAGCAGCAGGAAGCGCGCGCGCAGCACCTCACGCGCCAGCAGGAGGAGGAGCGCGCGAGGTACGAAGCCCAGCGTCAGCAGTATGAGCAGCAGCGCCAGCAGTTCGAAGCGCAGCGGCAGCAGCTGGACGCCCAGCGCCAGGCGGAGGCGGATCGCCTGCGCGCGGCGGATGCGCAGCAGCGTCAGCAGATGGAAGCGGAGATGCAGCGGCGCATGGAGCAGCAGCAGGCGGAGGCGCAGCGGCTGGCCGAGCTGAACCAGCAGCTCCAGCAGCGCACGCAGGAGTTGGAGCAGGAGCGGCAGGCGCGGCTCCAGGCGGAGCAGCGCGCGTCGCAGGCGCTGACGCGGCTTCAGGATGAGAACGTGAAGGTGCGGGAGGAGGCGCGCGGCACGGTGGTGACGTTGTCGGGCAGCGTGCTGTTCGCGACGAACGCGACGGAGCTGTTGCCCGCGGCGCGCGACCGGCTGTCGGAGGTGGCGACGGCGCTGAAGGAGTCGAAGAACCCGTTGCTCATCGAAGGCCACACGGACTCGCGAGGCACGGAGGACTACAACGACCAGCTGTCGGAGCGCCGGGCGGAGAGCGTGCGGAACTTCCTGGTGAACCAGGGCGTCCCGCAGGACCGCATCCAGGTCCGAGGCATGGGTGAGAACCGGCCGGTGGCGTCGAACGGCACGGCGGAGGGGCGCGCGAACAACCGCCGCGTGGAGATCGTGGTGGAGCGCAACGTGGCCGGAGCGCAGCCGTCGCGAAGCGGCGGCGTGGGAGGCAGCGGAGCGCAGCCGCCGGTCCAGGGCAACGAGGAACAGGGCCAGAACGCGCAGCCGGGAGGCACGGGAGGCAGCGGCACGGATGCGAAGCCGCACGGCGCGGGAGTGGACCACCAGAGCCCGCAGCCCGAGCAGGGCACGGGTAACGGTGCCGCGAAGGAGCAGGTGCCCCAGCAGCCCATGGACCACGGGCAGTAACGCACGCCTGTGCTTCTTGAGCATGAAGGTCCTCACTCCGTGCGAGTGAGGACCTTTTTCTTCATCCGCGCTTCAGGCGCGCACGTCCCGTGAGAGCGCGTTACCCTTGAAGTCAGCCTCCGCCATGATCGACAAGTCGCCCGTCCTGCTCACCACTGAGCGCCTTCACCTGATGCTGCTGCCGCCCGACGCGGCGGAGCGAGTGCTGGCGTACCACGTGGCCAACAAGGACCACCTGGGCCCGGTGTCCCCGGCGCGCCCGGCGACCTTCTTCTCCATGGCCTACTGGCGCACGCGGCTGGCCCAGGACCGCGAGGACTTCCGCCACGACATATCCCTTCGCGTCTTCCTCCTCCCCAAGGGCCAGCCCCTCGCGCTCGCGCCCGTCATCGGCAACGCCACGCTCGCCCACATCCGCCGGGGGCCGCTCCAGGCCGCGGACCTGGGCTATGGCCTGGATCATCGCCACGAGGGCAAGGGCCTGATGACCGAGGCCCTCCGCGCCTTCTGCGACTTCGCCTTCAGCGCCATGGGCCTGCACCGGCTCCAGGCCAGCCACCTGCCAGAGAACCTGCGCAGCGCCGCCGTCCTCCGCCGCCTGGGCTTCATCCCCGAGGGCTACGCCCGCGACTTCCTCCTCATCAACGGCCAGTGGCGCGACCAGGTGCTCAATTCGCTCGTGGCCCCCGCCGAGCCCGGCCTCCGCGGCGGCCCCTGACCCTCCACCAATTTTGTCGATATTGGAGATATGGGGCTCAAAAGAGCCGCCCATTCGAGGCTTAACCGTCAATATCGACAAAATTGATCAACGGTCAGTGGCGCAACCACGTGCGCACCTCACTCGTGGCCCCCGCCGAATCCGGCCTCCACAGTCCCTGACCTGTTCCCCGAACTCCCCCCCTACCCACCTCCCGCCTGATGCTGAGTCAAAACCTGTCCGACTGTCGGACAGGTTTCCGATGTCCAGGTGGAACAGGGCCCCTCCCAGCCACGGTCCTTCCAACCTGTCCGACTGTCGGACAGGTTCGTGCTGCTCGGGCGGAACTGCGGCCCCCTGCCGTGGCGCTCCGAACCTGTCCGACTGTCGGACAGGTTTTCGTGATTCGCGCTGACAGGGTGGCTCCTCTGGGTCCTTACCTTCTCATCCAGTGGGACGGCCTTCGTGTCCGAAGACTCACCGCGCCGGTGCCCGCACCTTCGGCTTCGACTCGGTCCCCGCCGGCAGGTTCGCGTCGAACCAGTCCAGTGTCCGGAGCAGCCGGTCCTTCTGGTGCTCGGGCTTGCGCAGGCTGTGGCCCTCGTCCGCGTAGATGACCAGCTGGGTCTTCACGCCCAGCGTCTTCAGCGCCTTGTGGAACTCGTAGCCCTGCGACGCGGGCACCTCCAGGTCCCTTTCACCGTGCAGCACCAGCGTGGGCGCCTTCACCTGCTTCACGCCGTTGATGGGCGAGGAGCGCGTGTACACCTCCGGCTCGTCGTACACCGACGCTCCGAAGTACGGCAGCATCCATGAGTCGATGTGGTTCGTGCCGTAGTAGCTCTGCCAGTTCGCGATGCCCGCGCCCGCCACCGCCGCCTGGAAGCGCTGTGTCCGCGTCACCGCCCACATCGTCAGGAAGCCGCCGTAGCTCCACCCCGTGATGCCCTGCCGCGCCGGGTCCACCGGCGCTGACGCCAGCACCGCGTCCAGCCCCGCCAGCACGTCGTTGAAGTCCCCGAAGCCGAAGTCGCGGCGGTTCGCCTGCACGAACGCCGCACCCTGGCCGTAGCTGCCTCGCGGGTTCGGCATGAACACCGCGTAGCCCCTCGCCGTGAACAAGACCGTCTGCGGACTGAACCCCGCCAGCACTCCCGCCGCCGGCCCTCCGTGCACCACCGTCACCATGGGCGCCTTGCGCCCGGACGCGTCCGGCACCGGCAACACCAGCCAGCCCTGCACCGGCTGCCCGTCGCGCGCCCACGTCACGCTGCGCACGTCGCCCACCGTCACGCGCACGTCCGCGTTGAGGCGCGTCACCTGCTTCCACGCCCCCACCCGCCCCGTCCACAGCTCCGGCGCCTGGGTGATGGAGTCGCGCACCACCGCGCTCGTCACGCCGTCCTTCCCCAGCGACACCGTCACGTGCTCCGGGCCCCTCCACAGCGTCGTCACCCCTCCACCGCGCGGCGCCACCGCCATCAGCGCGGCCTCGCCCTGCGCCTGCGCCACGAACACCAGCCGCTCCGCCGTGGGCCAGAAGAGGTCCGTGGCCGTCGCCTTCAGCCCCTCCGTCACGTTCCGCGCGGGCGGCACCTTCGCGGGCAGCTCCGCCTTCTCCCCGAACCGCACCTTCGCCGCCAGCCGCTCCGGCACCGACACCACGAGCACGTCCCCGCCCGTGTTGCCCTCGTCGCTCATCAGCCCCTCGATGAACGCGAGCTGCCGGCCGTCCGGACTCCACGCGGGCTCCGCCACCTGCCACCGGGGCGTGTGCAAGAGCGACGTCTCCCCCGTCCCCGCCTCCACCGCGTACACCCGCGCGCTCCACCAGTTCGCATCCCCTGGCGGCTTCGAGGCCGTCACCGCCACCCGGGCGCCGTCCGGACTCCACGCGTACTCGTGGATGAACAGGGCCGCGGGCGACACCGGCCGCAGCCGCGCGTCCTCCACCGTCACCACCGCGAAGCGCTTCACCGGTGGGGACGTCTGCACCACGCCCGTCTCCCGCGCCGCGGGCCCCCGGGGCCCCAGCGCGTCCTCCGCGCCCTCGATGACGAGCAGCCCCACGGACCTCCCGTCCGGCGACCACTTCGGCGCCGCCAGCACGCCCTTCACCGTGGTGAGCCGCCGCGCGGGCCCGCCCGTCCCGGACGCGTCCGCCACGTAGAGCTGCTTCGCCCGGCCCTCGCCCGCGGTGGAGAGGAACGCGAGCTGACGGCCGTCCGGGCTCCACGACAGCGAGCCCTCCGCGCACGGCGCGCCGTCCTTCGACGCGGTGACGCGCACCGGCGCCCGCTCCGGATGCGCCAGCTCCCGCACCTGGAGCCTCGCGGCCTCCGCGGTCCCCGGCACCGACTCCGCCCAGGCCACCCGCGTGCCGTCCGGCGACAGCGACACCTCGCGGATGCGCACCAGGCGCTGGAGCGCGTCGTACGTCGCGCTGGCCTCCACCCGCGCGGGCGCGGGCGCGGGCGCCGCTCCGGACGCCAGCGCGCCCCACACCCAACACCCCACCGCCACAGCCAGGCTTGCCGCTCGCATCCGCCGCCTCCCGAAAGGGCGGAGTCTAGCGGACCTGCCGCTCAGTGCAGCTGCGTGGGCAACATGGGCAGCCCGTGGAAGAAGCGCCGCCCGCTCTCGAAGCGGTGGTGGAACGTCACGCGCTGATCCAGGTACAGCCGCGACATCTCCTCCTCTCCGTACGCACGGAAGAACGCGGCGCGCGCCTCGTCACAGGCCCGCTCGTACTCCACGCACAAGGCCTCCCAGTCCTCCGGTGGAAGCTCCCCCTCCGGCCAGCCCTCGCCGGTGAGGCCGTAGTCGCGCTCCATCGCGTCCAGCTCGCGCGCCCGCATCCGCACGCGCGGATCCTCCGCGATGGCCTCGTCCGCCATCGCCGTGAGGATGTGCGCCACCAGGAAGAAGCCCGCGTCCGGCGGCACCGCGCCCGCGTCCCGCGCGCTCCGGAACGTCACCAAGAGCTGCGCGTCCATCTCCTCGCCGCCCAGCTCCGCCAGCTTCGCCGCCAGCCCGCGCCACCGGGCCTCGGTCTCCAGGGCCTCCCGCCGCACCCCTTCCAGCTCCTGCTCACCCATCTTTTTCATGGTGTCCTCTCCCGGCCCGCGAAAGTCCCTTCCCACGAAGGTTCCCATCCCCGTCTGACGCTCGGGCCCGGCAAACCGTGCTGTCCCCTTTTTCCGCGACGTCCCGGCGCGTCAGGTGCAGGACGCCCGAGCGCGGCGCCGTCGCGTGGCGGACGCGCAACCGTGCTCGGGGGGACGGACGGCCTGGCGGCCAGCCCGGCCATTCCGGGGCTGCCGGGGTGACGAACCACGCGGCCGGTGATTGCGTCCGGCAGAGCCTCTTCGCGAACGCCGGGTGTCACCCGCATGACGCTTGGGCGAGGCCCGGCCCCGGGGCGCGCAATTGGCTGCCAACAGTGGTTGCCGCCGGGCGCGGGATGACGCATCCGCAGGACATGGGGCCCGAAGCCGGTGGCCCGCCCTGGGGAGCCCCACCGGTGTCCGAGCCCGTCGTCCCGCCGCAGACGAAGTCCCAGGTGTCGCCCCGCACGGTGTTCACCGTGTGCTTCGCGGTGCTGGGCGTGATGGCCCTGGTGGTGCTCATCGCCAAGACGCGCGTGGCGCTCACGCTCACCGGCATGGCGGCGCTCATCGCGCTGTCGCTGGAGCACGGCGTGTCGCGGCTGGAGAAGCGCGGCTTCAAGCGGTGGCTGGCCATTGCCGTGGTGCTGTTCGGGCTGTTCGTGGCTGTCGTCGCGCTGGGCCTGCTGGTGATTCCGGACCTGGTGGAGCAGGTGGACGCGCTGGTGACGCAGTGGCCGCACCTGTGGAAGCAGATGCGCGGCACCGGCATCCTGCGCGCGCTCAACCAGCGGCTGCACAGCCTGGGCTGGAACGAACGGCTGGAGGAGGCCACGCCCGCGCTCGCCGGGCCGCTGCCCGAACTCCTGATGAGCGCCATTGGCGGCGTGGTGGGCCTGCTGGGCGGCGTCATCACCGTCTTCTTCCTGGTGGTGTTCATGCTGGTGTTCGGCGGCGGCGTGCTCAAGCGCCTGCTGGACCTGGCCCGCCCCGACCACCGGCTGCGCTACGTGCGCGTGCTGCGCAACGTGTACACCGCGACGGGCGGCTACCTGTCCGGCATCACCCTCATCTGCGCCATCAACGCCACGCTCACCACCACCATGCTGGCGGTGCTGGGCATGCCCTTCTACCTGCCGCTGGGCGTGGCCAGCGGCTTCTCCAGCCTGGTGCCCTACGCGGGGCCCATCATCGCGGGCGGCATCATCACGCTGCTCACGCTGGCGACCGGCGGCCTGTGGAAGGCGCTGGCGGTGTTCATCTACTTCCTCCTCTACGGCCAGCTGGAGGGCAACGTGATGGCGCCGCTCGTGTTCAAGCGCACCGTGCACGTCAACCCGCTCGTCACCCTGCTCGCGGTCCTCTTCTGCGTGGAGCTGGCGGGCATCGTGGGCGCGGTGGTGGCCGTGCCCGTGGCGGCCACCGTGCAGATCATCGTCCGGGAGGTCCTCCTCTTCCGTCAGGAGCGCCGCGCCGGGGCCGTGCTCCCAGAGCCCTGACGGGCCAGGCCCCGATGACCGACTCGCCGCTCCAGCTCCTGTTGACGCACGGCTCGGGCCCGCTGCTCTTCGCCGTGCTCGTGGCGGGAGGGTTGGGGCTGCCGTTCCCGGAGGACCTGGTGCAGCTGGCGGCGGGCGTGCTCTCGCACCGGGGCGCGATGCCGCTGCCCGTGGCCATCGCGCTGTGCTTCGCGGGCGTTCTGTGCGGGGACACCGTGCTCTTCCTCACGGCGCGCCGGCTGGGGCAGGCGCTCTACACGCACCCGCGCACCCGCCGCCTGTTCCCCCCCGAGCGCCGCGAGCGCATCCAGGGGCTGTACGCGAAGCACGGCTCCCGGGTCGTCTTCGTGGGCCGGTTCATGTCCGTGCTGCGCGTGCCCGTGTTCGCCATGGCCGCCGCGGAGGGCATGCCCTTTCGCCGCTTCCTCCTCTGGGACGGGCTGGCGCTGTGCGTGAGCTCGCCCCTGGTGGTGACGCTGGGCTACCTGGGCTCCGCGAGCGTGGACCGCGTGGCGAAGGGCGTGGGCCGCGTGGAGCACTTCGTCACGCTGGCCGGCGTGGCCGCGTTGCTCGTCGTACTCGCCGTGCGGCATGCCCGCGAGAAGCGGCAGCCCCGCCCGTCCCCCTGAAGTCCGGGGACGGCGGTCCCCGCCACTCCACCCGAGGCTGAAGCAAGCAAGCTCACACTTGCTCTGGATGTCCCGGCGCGCGCCGCGCGAATCCGCTATCAACCCAACGGTTTCCCTGGACGAACATCCGAGACTTCATGACTCCCCCCAGTCCCTCCCAGGCCGGTTCCACTGCGGTGTCGTCCGCGGAAGGAGGCATGGACTGGCTGTCCGGCGGCGGGGAGATGGGCCGGTTGATCCGCTCCATGGACTGGTCGAAGACGCCGCTCGGGCCGGTGGAGACCTGGCCGCAGAGCCTGCGTACGACGGTCAGCCTGTGCCTGTCCTCCACCTTCCCCATCCTCATCGCGTGGGGGCCGGAGCGCGTGCAGCTCTACAACGACAGCTACCGGCCCATCTGCGGCGCGAAGCACCCGGAGTCCATGGGCCAGCGCTTCCGCGACTGCTGGGCCACGGCGCTGCCGGTGGTGGGCGGCGTGTTCGAGAAGGCGGGCACGGGCACGGGCTCCTACATCGAGAACCAGCGCATGTTCCTGGACCGGTACGGCTACCTGGAGGAGGCCTTCATGACCTTCTCCTTCAGCCCCATCCGCGACGAATCCGGGGGCGTGGGCGGCCTCTTCCACCCCATCACGGAGGTGACGGACAAGATGCTCAGCGCGCGGCGCACGCAGACGCTGCGCGAGCTGTCCGCCCTGCTGGGCAAGGTGAAGACGTTGGAGGACATCGGCGCCGCGCTGCCGCGGTTGCAGCCGGACGCCGCGCTCGACGTGCCCTTCCTCCTCTTCTACCGCCGCGACGAAGCGGCTCCCCGCGTCCAGTGGGTGGGCGGCATGGGCCTGCCCCCGGGCACCGCGTGGAGCCCGGTGGAGGCGGGGCTGGACGGGCCCTGGCCCTTCGCCGCCGCGGGCTCGGTGGACTCGGTGGGCCCGGTGGGCTCGGTGGACGTGCCGCGCGCGCCGCTGGACGCGGGCCTGACGCTGGGGCCGTACGAGGAGCCGCCCGCGCACGCGCGCGTGCTGCCCATCCACCCGGCCGGCATGGCGGAGCCCTTCGGCTACCTGGTGGCCGGCGTGAGCCCCCGCCGCGCGATGGATGACGCCTACCGCAACTTCTACGAGCAGCTCCAGGCCACGGTCACCAACGCCGTCGTCAGCGTGCGCACCTACGAGGCGGAGGCGCAGCGCGCGGAGGCGCTGGCGGCCATCGACCGGGCGAAGACGGCGTTCTTCTCCAACGTGTCGCATGAGTTCCGCACGCCGCTCACGCTCATCCTGGGCCCGCTGGAGGAGTCGCTCGCGGACACGTCAGAGCCCCTGCCGCCAGCGCAGCGCGCGCGCCAGGAGCTCACCCACCGCAACGCGCTGCGCCTGCTGAAGCTGGTCAACTCGCTGCTGGACTTCTCGCGCATCGAGGCGGGCCGGGTGAAGGCGAGCTTCCACCCCACGGACCTGGCGCGGCTCACCGAGGACCTGGCCAGCGTCTTCCGCTCCGCCATGGAGAAGGCGGGGCTCCAGTACACCGTGGACGCGCAGGACGTGGGCGAGCCCGTCTACGTGGACCGGGACATGTGGGAGAAGGTTGTCCTCAACCTGCTCTCCAACGCGTTCAAGTTCACGCTCCACGGCGGCGTCACCGTGCGGCTTCAGCGCGAGGGGACGCGGGTGCGGCTCACCGTGCGGGACACCGGCACCGGCATCCCGGAGGCGGAGCTGCCGCGCGTGTTCGAGCGCTTCCACCGCGTGGAGTCCTCGCGCGGGCGCACGCATGAGGGCACCGGCATTGGCCTGGCGCTCATCCAGGAGCTGGTGAAGCTGCACGGCGGCGCGTTGAGCGTCCACAGCGTGGAGGGCGAGGGCAGCACCTTCTTCGTGGAGCTGCCGCTGGGCCGCGCGCACCTGCCCGCTGAACAGGTCCAGGAGGATGGAGGGCTCCCGCACGCGGGCAAGCTGGGGTCCGCCTTCAGCGAGGAGGCCCTGCGCTGGCTGCCGGATGCGCCGGAGCCCCTCCCGCCACCGGGTGCCGAGCCGATGCGGGCTCCCGTCGAAACCACCGTGCTGGGCAACACGGGCGCGGGGTTCGCGCTGTCCACGAGGCGCGGGCGCATCCTCGTCGCGGACGACAACGCGGACATGCGCGGGTACGTGAGCGGCCTGCTGTCTGCCCATTGGGACGTGCGCACGGTGGCGGACGGCGAGGCGGCCTTCGAGGCGGCGCTCGAAGCGAAGCCGGACCTCCTCCTCAGCGACGTGATGATGCCCCGGCTGGACGGCTTCGGGCTGCTCCACAAGCTGCGCGGCGACGCGCGCACGCACGGCATCCCCTTCATCATGCTGTCGGCGCGCGCGGGCGAGGAGGCCCGCATCGAGGGGCTCCAGGCCGGCGCGGACGACTACCTGGTGAAGCCCTTCTCCGCGCGCGAGCTGCTGGCGCGCGTGGACAGCCAGCTCCAGCTGGGGCGGGCCCGGCGGCAGCTGTCCGACTTCTTCATGCAGGCCCCCGCGGCCATGTGCGTGATGTCAGGCCCGGACCTCCTCTTCACGGTCATCAACCCCCTGTTCGCGAACCTGATGGGCCGGGACATGCTGGGCCGGCCCGCGCGCGACGCGCAGCCCGTCGGGGGCCACGGCGTGCTGCTCCAGCACCTGGAGCGCGTCTACCGCACCGGCGAGCCCTTCGTGGGCCGCGAGGTCCCGGCCCGCCAGCCGGACGGCCAGGGCGGCCTCAGGGAGCTCATCCTGGACGTGGACATCCACGCCCAGCGCGACGGCGAGGGCCACATCCAGGGGCTGCTCGTCGCCGTGCAGGAGGTCAGCGAGCGCTCCCACGCGCGCCAGCAACTGGAGGCCCTCACGCGAGACCTCCAGCACGCGCTCACCTCGCGCGACACCTTCCTGGGCGTGGCGTCCCACGAGCTGAAGACGCCCGTCACCGCGCTGCTGCTGCACCTGGAGATGACACGCCGGCGCCTGTCCCCCACGCGCAGCGATCCCCCCACGCCGGAGAAGCTCCGGTTGGCGGTGGAGTCCGCGCTGCGGCAGGTGGAGCGGCTGTCGCGGCTGGTGGACGAGCTGCTGGACGTCTCACGCATCCGCGCGGGAAAGCTCGACCTCCACATGGAGGAGAGCGACCCGATGGAGCTGGTGCACGAGGTCCTCGACATCTTCCGCGAGCAGATGGAGCAGGCCCACTGCATCCTGCAGCTGCGGGCGGAGCTGGACCTGCGCGTGTGGTGGGACCGCTCGCGCATGCAGCAGGTGCTGACGAACCTGGTGTCCAACGCCATCAAGTACGCGCCGGGCACGGCGCTCGGCATCGGCATCAGGAAGCACGGCGACCGGCTCATCCTCTACGTGTCGGACGGCGGCCCGGGCATCCCGCCCGAACACCAGGACCGCGTCTTCGAGCGCTTCGAGCGCGGCGGCCCGCCCCGCTCCGTGCACGGCCTGGGGCTGGGCCTCTTCATCGCCAGGCAGATCGTCGAGGGCCACCAGGGCAAGCTGGTCCTGAAGAGCGCCCCCGGCCAGGGCGCCGCCTTCATCATCGACCTGCCGCTGCCTCCGCGGATCCAGGCCTGAAGCGCGCGCCTTCAGTGCGCGACGCCCGGGGGCTTCACCGGGCCGGGCAGGATGTTCTGGTTCACGTGGAAGAGGTTCTCCGGGTCGTAGGTCCGCTTCACCGCCACCAGGCGCGGGTAGTTGTCGCCGTAGGTGGCCTGCACGCGCTCCTGGCCCTCCTCCATCATGAAGTTCACGTAGGCGCCGCCCGCCGAGTACGGGTGCAGCGCGCTCCAGTACTCCTTCGCCCAGGTGGAGATGTCCGCCGCCCGCTCCGGTGACGGGTCCACCCCGACGATGACCTCCGACCAGCGCGCGTCGCGGAAACGGAAGGCCGTGTCATGCGGGCCCACCCGGTGCGCCGCCCCGTCGATGGGGTACAGGTGCATGGTGGACTGCATGGACGGCAGGCGCTCCGCGAAGGACACGTGTCGCTCGATGGCGGCGTCCGGAAGCTCGCGCACGAAGTCCGCGCGCCAGTACCACTGGTGGCCCGGTGGATAGAGCGCGTCGAAGGCGCTCTGCAACATGGGGAAGGGCATGGGCATCACGCCGTGCAGCGCGGGCTTGAGCGCCTGCACGGGCGCGAACAGCTCGTCCGCGCGCGCGGGGTCGCCCGTGTAGCACCACACGACACCGCACATCTTCTGGAGGTGGAGCTCCTCCGGGAAGGGCGGCGCGGGCGGCACGGTGAGGAAGGCGAAGAAGCCGCTGAGGTCCTCCGGCGCGGCGGGGAGGAACTCGCGGTACCAGCGCATCACCTCCGCCGCGCGGTCCAGCGGCCAGAGCGTGGGGCCGCCGAGGATGGTGTCCACGGGGTTGGCGCGGAAGAGGAACGACGTCACCACGCCGAAGTTGCCGCCTCCGCCGCGCACCGCCCAGAACAGGTCCGGGTGCTTCTCCGCGTTCGCGGTGACGAAGCGGCCGTCCGCGAGCACCATGTCCACGGCGAGCAGGTTGTCGATGGTGAGCCCGAAGCGGCGCGTGAGGTACCCCAGGCCGCCGCCCAGCGTGAGCCCGGCCACGCCCGTGGTGGAGATGATGCCGGAGGGCACCGCGAGCCCGAAGGCGTGGGTGGCGTGGTCCACGTCCCCCCAGACGGCGCCGCCGGAGACGCGCACCGTGCGGGCTTCGGGGTCCACGCGCACGCCGCGCATGCGCGACAGGTCGATGACCAGTCCGTCATCCACCAGCCCCAATCCGCCGCCGTTGTGGCCGCCGCCGCGCACGGCCAGGGGGAGCTTGCGCTCGCGGGCCAGGGCCACCGCGGCGATGACGTCCGCCACGTCCGCGCACCGGGCCACCATGGCCGGGCGCTTGTGGATCATCGCGTTGTACAGCTGGCACGCCTCCGCGTAGTCGGCGTCGCCCGGCTGGATGAGCGCGCCGCGCAGCTGCGCCCGGAACAGCTCCACGCTGTCCGGCGTCAGCCCGGCGGGCAGGCCGGGGCCTGTCTGCGGACGGTGGGTTTCGAGTGTCACGGCGGATCCCTCCTCAAGAGCCGGCACCGGCACGGCGCCTGACTCAACGGATGCGCACGGTGACGGCCTCGCAGGACCGGAGGGCGGGAGGGGGCTGCCCGGCACGCGCCGGTGGCGAGGGACGGCTCAGCCCGCCGCCACCTCGCGCAGGCTGTCCTCCACGCCCTGAAGCAGCAGGTCCAGGTCCGCGTCCGGGATGTTGAGCGCGGGCGCGATGTAGACGGTGTTGCCCATGGGGCGCAGGTACAGGCCGCGGCGGCGGGCGGCCTCGTAGACGCGCCAGCCGCTGTCCGCGAAGTAGCCTCCGCCGCCCAGGTCCACCGCGCCCACCATGCCCACCGCGCGCGGGCGCACGAGCCCGGGGAGGGTGGCGGCCATGCGCTCGAAGGCGGCCTTCACGCGCGGCGCCTTGCGCTGCACCTGCCCCAGCACGTCCTCGTCGCGGTACACGGCCAGCACCTCGCGCGCCACGCACGCGCCCAGCGGGTTGCCGCAGTACGAGTGCCCGTAATACAGCGCCCGGTCCTTCGCCCCCAGGAACCCCTGGAAGATGCGCTCCGACGCGAGCGTGGCGGCGAAGGGCAGCAGGCCCCCGCTGAGCGCCTTGGCCAGGCACAGCAGGTCCGGCACCACGCCGGCCAGGTCCACCGCGAAGCGGGCGCCGGTGCGGCCCATGCCGGTGAAGACCTCGTCGGCGATGAGGAAGGTGTCCACCGCGCGGGTGGCCTCGCGCACCTCGCGCACGAAGTCCGGCGACGACATCCACATGCCCGCCGCGCCCTGGATGACGGGCTCCAGGATGACGCCGGCGATGCCGTCCGGGTCCGCCGCGAGCGCGGCCTTCACCTGTGCCAGGGCGCGCGCGTGGCCGCCGGGTTCGGCGGGGGACGGCACGTGCACCACGTCGAAGAGGAGCGGGCCGAACACGTCCCGGAACTCGTGCACGCCGCCCACGCTGGTGGAGCCAATCGTCTCGCCGTGGAAGGCGCCCGTCAGCGTGATGAAGCGGGTGCGGCGGGGGCGGCCGTTCTGCGCCCAGTACTGCGCGGCCATCTTGATGGCCACCTCCACCGCGGTGCTGCCGTTGTCCGAATAGAAGACGCGCGACAGCTTCTCTTCCGAGGGCACGTCCGCCCGGTCCGCGCCCGGGGCCAGCGCGGTCAGCTCGGCTCCCAATCGGGCCGCGGGGCCGTGCGTGATGCCCGCGAGCGAGACGTGGGCCAGGCTGCCCAGCTGTTCGGTGAGTGCGTGCACGAGGCGCGGGTGGCGGTGTCCCAGGGTGGACACCCACCACGAGCCGTTGGCGTCCAGGTAGCGCCGTCCGTCCGCGTCATGGAACCAGACGCCCTCCGCTCGGACGATGACCAGGGGGTCCGTCTTGGCGATGTACTGCTCCATGGCGGTGTAGGGGTGCCAGACGTGCTGCTTGTCCAGTCCGACGAGGGTTGCCCGATCCACGGTGGAGGCTCCTGGGCGCGAAGGGGGAGTGAAGCCCGGGGTGACGCGCCGCGTGCCCTTCTGCCCTCCCCGGGGACGGCCCGCAACGTCGCGGTGCGACACGAGGGACGGGGACGAATGGGTGGCCGCACCGGGCCTTATCCACCAGCGGACAGGCGGAGGAATGGGACGCTCAGTGGCGTGCGTCCGGGACGGGACGGTGGGGACGGGCCGGTGCCGGTGACGTGTGGAGCGCTGACATTGCCGTGACAGGGGGGGTGTTAGCCCTGGGTCTGTCATCACGGGAGAGTCATGGCCATCATCATCTTCTTCATCAGTCACTGGCTGCTCTGCGTCTTCTTCCAGAGCTTCTTCCAGCACCGTTACGCGGCGCACCGCATGTACAGCATGGGGCCGCGCACGGAGAAGGTGATGCACCTGCTCACCTACCTGGTGCAGGGCTCGTCGTACCTGTCACCGCGCGCCTACGCCATCCTGCACCGCGAGCACCACGCGTACTCGGACACGGAGAACGACCCGCACTCGCCGCACTACTTCAAGGACGTGATGCGGATGATGTGGCACACGAAGGAGCGCTACACGGGCATCCTGACGCGGAAGATCCAGCCAGAGCCGCGCTTCGAGGGTGGCTATCCGGAGTGGAAGCTCGTGGACGAGACGCTGGGCCAGTCCTGGTTCGCGGTGCTGGGCTGGGTGGCGCTGTACACGGCGTTCTACGCGACGTTCGCGACGTCGCCCTGGATGTTCCTGCTGTTGCCGGTGCACTTCGTGATGGGGCCGGTGCACGGCGCCATCGTGAACTGGTGCGGGCACAAGTACGGCTACCGGAACTTCAAGGGCGCGGACAAGTCGCGCAACACGCTGCCGGTGGACGTGCTGTGCATGGGTGAGCTGTTCCAGAACAACCACCACAAGTACGGCAGCAGCCCGAACTTCGCGGCGCGCGCCTTCGAAATCGACCCCACGTGGCAGGTGATGCGCGCGCTGTCGAAGCTGGGCGTCATCCGCATCACCACGCCCCAGCGCGCCGTGTACCCGGAGCCGCGTGAAGTGGCCCGCCAGGGCGGCGCCGGAGCGCAGGCGGCCTGAGTTTTGGCCCAGACTTGAAGTCACGCGGGGGAGCCGTCCGTCAGGGACTGCTCCCCCGTGGTGTTTCTCAGCCCTGCTTGAGTGCTTCGGCCAAGGCCGTGGTGGGGTGGCCGATGAGGCGGCTCAGCGTGCGGCTCGTGTCGTTCAGGTCACCCCGGGAGATGCCCTCGTCCGAGTTCGCCAGCACGTCGGCGTAGCCCTTGGGCAGGCCCGCCTGCTGGAGCGCGGCGGCGAAGTCGGCCGGTGGCAGGTCCTGGTACGTCACCGTCCTGCCGGACTGGCGTGACAGCTCCGCCGCGTACTCCGCCAGCGTGAAGCCGGTGTCTCCCGCGAGTTCGTACACCTGGTTCTCGTGGCCCGTGCCGGTGAGCACCGCGACGGCGGCGTCCGCGTAGTCCTGGCGGGTGGCGGGGGCGACGCGGCCGTCCTTCGCGCAGCCCCGAAGCACGCCCTGCTCCAGCGTCCGCTTCGCGGCCTCCGTGTAGTTCTCCAGGTACCAGCTGTGGCGCAGGAACACGAACGGAAGCCCTGACGCACGGATCGCTTCCTCCGTGTACAGGTGCTCGCCGGCCAGAATCATCCGCGACGTGTCCGCGTGCAGGATGCTCGTGTAGGCCAGCAGCTTCACGCCGGCCTTCTTCGCCGCGTCCACCACGGTCTGGTGTTGCTTGCGCCGCTGGCCCACCTCGCTGGAGGAGATGAACAGCACCGTGTCTCCGCTGGAGAACACGCCGTCCCACGTCTCCGGGTGGCTGTAGTCCGCCTTGCGAACCTGCACGCCGCGCGAGGCCCACTCTGCGGCCTTGTCTGGATTGCGAACCGCGACCGCGACCCGGTTCGCGGGGACCTTCTTCAACAGGCCCTCGATGACGAAACGGCCCAACCGGCCCGTGGCTCCCGTGACGACGATCATTGGAGTTCCTCTCATTCCTCCAGTTGGCAGCGACCGAATCACCACAGCTCGCAATGAGGCCTAGCCTCCCTCGATCAACTTCGTGGACCTTAGATAGCCGTCACTGCAACAGAGAGTTCCATGTAAGGGCAGCAGAGGCACCGCAACGAGCTGGCGGCATACTTCATGCCTTCACACACGAGCATGAACAAGGAAGGCAAGGGTCACAGCTGCACTGTGCCAGGGACAAGCAGAGCCAAAGGCCTCGAAGAAGCGGCGGGCATTGGACTGAAGTCTCAAAGCACGGACGCTCCTAGCGGTAGTGAGTCGAGCATCGAGAGGCAGAGCACGCACTTCGAAACGATCCCCAACTACCGTCGCGGAGCAAAGACTCAGGAACTTGTTTTCCCTGTGACCCCAAGAGCACTGGCCCTTCATTAACCGGCGGCAGCTCATAGAGCGCTCCATAGAGCCCACTAAAGCCGGTTTCTCCGAGAACCAGGTTGGCCAGCTCCCACGAGCAATAAGTCTCTATCACCCGGGTCACCACCGACACCAACCCATAATGCCTCATCTTCCAAGGTTTCCGAACTTGACAACTCTCCATAAACCCCATGCGAGGGGTACGACTACAAAGCCCCAGACGCGAGCTAATATCGCCTCCCTCACTATGGAGGTGGCTCAGGTGTCGAAGACGTCTAAAGGCAATGTTCTCGGAGAAGCAACCGCTGAAGCAGACAAATACATGCTTGAGAATGCCTTCTACCAGTCCCGAAACTACCTCGAGCTAATCCATGGCTCCGACTTTCGCTTTGTCGTTGGCCGACGTGGCTCTGGAAAAAGTGCTCTCTTTCACAAGGTCACCGAAGCGCTGAAGGCAACAGGCGAAGCCATTCTTATCACAGAAAAACCAAGCGAAGAGAAAACCGCCGCCCTCCAAGAAGAACTAAAAGAACTTTCCGACAAATATGAAGATGCCAGATCAATCACGCGACTCACCTGGAAAGTACAAATTTTCAGTAGCGCACTTGAGCACATCCTCAAGCACTACAAAGCCGACAAACTTGGCGACACCCGAACCATACTGGTAGACTTTAAAAACAAACACCCAACCCTATTCGAACACGAAGGCCTAGCAAGAAGCCTCGAAGCACTCCGGCTCGTCAAACGCGCCAATCCGGGAGTCAGCGCTCGCGCCCTACTTGAGAAGATTTCCGACCACTTCAAACTCAAGCGGCTCACCGACGCAATCATCGATGGCATCCAAAACGCACTCAGCAAACGGCTTGTTTTTCTATATGACGGCCTAGATGAAGGCTGGCTGCCCAATCCATTGGCAACGGGCATACTCGGCGGACTCGCCCGAGCAGCAGCCGAATTTCGAGAGGATGCTCACGGACTACACTGTCTGCTATTTATCCGGGACAACATGTTAAGGGCTTTGGTCCAGCTAGATCCGGATTTCAGTCGAAATATCGAAGGAAGCACCCTGCGCCTTCACTGGGAAGAGCGTTCACTCCTGAGCTGTGTAACATTGCGTCTGCGGACTGCATTCAAATGGAGCCAAGAAAACGACACTCGCATCTGGAGCCAGTTCGCAAAGGGCGAATTAGAAGGCATGGATGGCTTTCGTCGCTGCCTAAAACTAACACTCTACCGCCCGCGTGACCTCATCAGCCTCCTAAACTCAGCTCACCAAGCAGCGGTCTTGGCCGAGCGAGACTCCATCATCGACGACGACATCCAGAAAGCCGCGACGGCAATTTCCGAGCAACGCCTTCACGACCTGTACAAAGAATACCAAGACGTTCTTCCCGGCATGCGCATGTTTGCCGAAAGCTTCAGAGGCGGGCTCGCAAAGCAGACCTTCTCCGCCGTCAAAAAGACACTCCAAGATGTCGTCGACACCGGAGTAAGCACAGGAGTCATCGCCAGAGATTTTGCGCTCCTGGCAACAGGCGCAGATGCACTAAATGCACTCTACAGCGTCGGTTTTCTTGGCATTCAAGACGAACCCGGAGACACAGTCACGTTTTGCCATGACGGCTCAAACATGGACGTACAAGGGGTTTCCGATACACAAGTGGCGGTTATTCACCCCTGCTTCTGGCGAGCTTTGAATCTGACAGCCGACCTACCACAGGAAGAAGTCCTCATCCGCCTCGACGACGAGGACGATGTCGCAAAAGGCAAACCAGCAATCGTGGCGATGCAGGAAGATCGGCTTCGACGGCTCGGGCAGATTGCAGATGAGCTTGTGCGAATTCCTCTCGGCAACGAGGGTGCCCACTCGTTTGAGAAATGGGTCCACAAGACTGCTCAGTATTTATTCGCGAAGGATCTCGGAAACATTGAACTCCACCCAAACAAAGAGACCGTTCAGCGACGTGACGTAGTCGGCTCTATCACGACTGAAAAAGGCTTCTGGGGACGGGTCGCTCGCTTCTACGGCGTGAGTCAGATTATCTTCGAATGCAAAAATTTCGAAGAAATGAGTGGCACAGAGTTCCGTCAAGCTTGGGGCTATCTCAGCGGACCGTATGGGCGTCTTCTCATAATGGTGACGCGCTCCAGCCAGGACAAGCAGATTTCAAATAAAGAGCGCGCACTAATCAAAGAAGGCTGGGATCTTCATCAGAAGATGATTCTGCTCATTCCGGCGATCCTACTGCAGCGCGCGATCCGGAAAATGAGAGCAGGTGAGGAGAAGCGCGAGGACGCCGTGCAAAAGATCCTAAACGAACGACTCGACAAGTACGAAAGAGGATACATAAGCCAGAAGTCAGCTCGCAACGAATAGAATGCCACGGAGAATGCGCCACTAACAAGAGTCGCAAGAGTCCGAGCAAACTTACTTGTATCGAGACCTGCATGGCTCGAGAACACGGGCTGGACAGCCGCATCCCAGATCGTCCAACGCCCGAAGATTCGGCAAGAGCGAGACATTGCTGCGGATTGTGGATATCGCTTTATCATTAGAATGAGTAGTGCCGCGCATAAAGCTGCGCTCCTTCAACGGGAACCCAGACTCACGATCATCGTCACGGAATGCGAACGACGACCGCTCAAAGTCGCCCCCTTGCTGTCTATACATCCGTACTCACAGGTAACGATGGCCGCACGCTGCTGTTCCCCACGCCGGAAGGAACGCTGCGCCCGGGTGCGTTCGCCTCGGTGGGCCTGGGAGTGGACCATGCGCGCTGACACCCTGCTGCTGTCGCTGGTGCTGCTGACCACGGGATGCGTCTCCGTGTCGCAAGCGCCTGGGCGCGGTCGAAGCTTGAGCTACGCGCCGCGTGAGGCTTCTTCACCCGCACGGGTGGAAACTCCAAGCGATGAGCCCCCGCACGCTCGGGACTTTCTCCCGCGCGCCTTCTCCGGATCCGAGCAACGGCTCCTGCGCCGCCAGCAGCCGCGTGACGACGTGACAGCCGTGGGAGACAGCAGCAGGGAGGCAGTCGCAGGGGGCGAGGCCCGGAGCGCAGCATCGACGCGTCAGGCAGTTCGCGGCGCCACGGACGAGGTGAAGGGAACTCTGAAGGGTATCGAAGCCGCGTTCTCCAAACTGGCGGCCCGTCCTCCTGACCTCGGGGGATGGGGCCTGACTGGCGACATCTTCACGCGTTTCCTCGACCAGGGCTCCAAGCAGGTGAAGTGGCTTCATGGTGCGCTGGGGAGCGCCACTGCGTTGACGACCGCGGCCTCGGAAGTCGGCGACACGGACATGGAGTTGGGACTCTTGCGCATGACGGGGCCGAAGCTCCAGGCGGCGCAGTTCGGAACGCTCCTGCTGGCCGCCTGGGTGGACTTCCTGCACCTCGGAGACGCCGTACTTCGAAACTGCCCCATGTGCAGCGCCGAGAAGCTCTTCGTGGACCTGCATCGCGTGCAGGGGTTGATGGAGCCCACGCTCAAGGACCTCTCCTCACTGGACCCGGAGCGGGTGGAGGCGGCGACGACCGCGATGCCCGAGTTGATGGGAAAGCTGACGCGCGAGTTCGACACGCTCCAGCGAGAAACCCGCGAGACCCTGAAGTTTGGCGGGCAGGTCATGGCGGCGATGCAGGCGGTGGAGATGGTCACGATGATCTCCACGATGAAGATGGCCATGCCACGCGTGCCGCCCTCGGCCCCTGTGACGCTGGGCGTGGGACTCGTGATGAGTTCGGGTGGAGTCATGACGGGCTCGCGGATGGTGGTCTCCGCCGAGTGGGTGGAGATGATGCGAAGGCTCGTGCAGGCGGGCGTCATCTCCGTTCCCGCCGTCGGCGCGGCTGTCCTGATTCAAGGCGGACAGGTCACGATGGCCCAGGCGCACCAGGGCCTGCCCAAGGGCGTGCGTGAGGCATTGGGAAACAGTCCCGAGGTTCGCGGCATGCAGGTGACGGGCAGGGCAGGGGCGGGCATGTCGGATGCGCCCAAGCACCACGTGCTTCCGCAAGAGCACCGCGAGTGGTTCGAGCAGCGCGGCTTCAAGGGCGACATGGACATCGACCACTTCTGCGTCCGACTGGAGCAGGCCCACCACGAGGCCATCCACGGAGGTGGCAACTGGCGACTGGGGCGAACATGGCCCGGAGAATGGAACCGGATGCTCATGAAGGTACTACGCGACACGGAGGCCGAAAATGGCCAGAGGCTGACACGGAGCGAGATCTTGAAACTCGTCGCGGGATATCTGAAGGAGTACGACATCCCGATGAACTTCATCTCCGGGAGGAGGCGATGACCGACGGACGTTCGTGGCAGGGGAACTGGAAGGTTCGCCTATACGAGCGCGTCCGCGAACGCGGCTACGACTCGCTGACAGCCTTTGCCGAAGCACGTCCTACCGCCTCACTGGTGGCTTTGGCCGAGGAGCTTGGTGCGGACGATGTCGCCGGGGTGCAGGTGTTCAGCGGGTTGGTGGCGGAGGCGGAGCAGCGCAAGCAGGTGACACGCCTGGTTCGAGGGCAGTTCGTGCGCGAATTGTTCCAGCATCTTCCAAATGGATGGCCATCCGTGCTGGACGACACAAACCGATTCGGTGTTGCCCAAGTGCTCGCCCGTTGGAGTAGCTACACCCCCGAAACGCATGAGGCGCGTGTAAGGCAGGCGAGAGCTTCACTCCGTGCCAATCCGCCACCGCCCGGCTGGCAACCGCTCGGACCTGACGACGAACTTCTCCGCACGCTCCTCCCTGACGAAGAAGCCTGACCCGCGAGGTGACCTCGTGGGCCAGGAGGCGCCACCCGGAACTCAGCCCTGCTTCAGCGCCGCGCCAATCGCGCTCCCAAACGGCGCCGTGGGCCGGCCAATCAGCCGGCTCAGCGTGCGGCTCGTGTCATTCAGCTCCCCGCGCGACAGGCCCGCGTCCGCGTCCGCCAGCGTGTCCGCGAAGGGCTTGGGCACGCCCACCTGCTGGAGCGCCGCGGAGAACTCCGCCACCGGCAGGTCCACGTACTTCACCGGCTTGCCAGACTGGCGCGACAGCTCCGCCACGTACTCCGGCAGCGTGAAGCTCGCGTCCCCCGCCAGCTCGTACACCTGGTTCTCGTGGCCCGTGCCCGTCAGCACCGCCACCGCCGCGTCCGCGTACTCCTGACGCGTCGCCGTGGCCACCCGGCCCTCCTTCGCGCTGCCCTGCACCACGCCGTACTGGAGCGCCGGCCCCACGTGCTCCGTGTAGTTCTCCACGTACCAGCCGTTGCGCAGGAACACGTACGGGAGGCCTGACGCGCGGATGGCCTCCTCCGTCGCCTTGTGCTCCCCCGCCAGCGACAGGCCGCTCCTGTCCGCGAACAGGATGCTCGTGTAGGCCAGCAGCTTCACGCCCGCCCTCTTCGCCGCCTCAATCACCGCCGAGTGCTGCGGGAAGCGCTTCCCCACCTCGTTCGCGGAGATGAGCAGCACCGTGTCTCCCTTCCCGAACGCCCCGCTCAGCGTCTCCGGGCGGTCGTAGTCCACCTGGCGCACCTGCACGCCGCGCGCGGCCCAGGCCTTCGCCTTGTCCGGGTTGCGCACCGCCACCGCCACCTGGTCCGCCGGCACCTTCTTCAGCAACCCCTCCACGACGAACTGGCCCAGCTTCCCCGAGGCTCCCGTGACCACGAACATGGCTTCGCCCTTTCCTTCCCGCGCTCCAGGCGCGAAATCGAACTGGGGCTTACCGTAACGGGGGTACTCACTTTTCGTAAGTACGCACCTCGTGGTAAGTGTCCCATCATGAAGGCAGGCAAGGGCAGTCCATTGCTGGAGAAGGTGAAGCAGCGCGGGGACCTGTACGCGGCGGCGTGTCCCTCGCGCGGCGTCCTGGAGCACGTCACCAGCCAGTGGGGCGTGCTGGTGCTCGTCGCGCTCAAGGAGGAGGGCACCCACCGCTTCAGCGAGCTGCGCCGCAAGGTGGGCGGGGTCAGCGAGAAGATGCTCGCCCAGACACTCCAGGCCCTGGAGCAGGACGGCTTCGTGCACCGGGAGGCCCACCCCGTGATTCCCCCCCATGTGGACTACAGCCTCACGCCCCTGGGCGAGGAGGTGGCCGTCCACGTGGAGGCGCTGACCACCTGGATCGAGGACAACGTGGCCCGCGTGATGTCCGCCCGCACCAGGGCCCCGGTCCGCAAGAAGGCCTCCTGAGCGGCCCCGGGCCCGCTCGCCCGGGTGCCCTCCAGCGGGACGAACGGGAGCGAAGGGGACAGGCCCGCGTTAAGACTGCTCCCGTGCCCGCCGACACCCCGCTCAAGGTCCGCATTCTCGATGCCATCCGCGATGTCCCGGCCACCCAATGGGATGCCCTGGTCGCCGACGGCGCGCCCCCCTTCGTGCGCCACGCGTGGTTGTCCGCCATGGAGGAGAGCGGCAGCGCCACCGAGGACACCGGCTGGGCCCCGCACCACCTGACGCTGTGGCGGGGCAAGAAGCTGGTCGCCGCCGCGCCCGCCTATCTCAAGTTCCACAGCATGGGCGAGTACATCTACGACTTCGGCTGGGCCAACGCCGCCGCCCAGCTGGGCGTGGAGTACTACCCGAAGCTGCTCGTGGGCGGCCCCCTGTCCCCCGCCACCGTGCCGCGCTTCCTCACCGCCCCCGGAGAAGACGCCGCGCTCTTGCGCCGCGCGCTCCTCCAGGCCGCCGTGGAGACCGCCCAGGCCCAGGACTGCTCCGGCGTGCACGTGCTCTACCCCACGGATGAAGAGGCGGACTTCCTGGAGGAGGCCGGGCTCGCGCGCCGGATTACCCTCCAGTTCCATTGGAAGAACCCGGGCTACCAGCGCTACGACGACTACCTGGCCCGCTTCGACTCCAAGCGCCGCAACCAGCTCAAGCGCGAGCGCGCCGCCGCGGCCACGCAGGGCATCCAGCTGCGCACCGTGCGCGGCGCGGACCTGACGCCGGAGCACGCCCAGCGCGCGTACACCTTCTACACGTCCACCTGCGAGCGCCACGCCTGGGGCCAGGTGCAGCTCACCCCGGGCTTCTTCGAGCGCGTCTTCCGCGACCTGCCCGACGCGGTGGAGATGGTGGAGGCGGTGAAGGACGGGCAGGTCATCGCCGGGGCCTTCAACCTGGCCACGCCGGAGCGGCTCTACGGCCGCTACTGGGGCTGCACGGAGGAGCACCCCTTCCTGCACTTCAACGTCTGCCTGTATCACTCCGTGGACGACTGCATCCGCTCAGGGCGCAAGGTCTTCGAGCCCGGCGCGGGCGGCGAGCACAAGGTGTCTCGCGGCTTCGAGCCCACCGCCGTGCACAGCGCCCACCTGATTTTCGACAAGCGCCTGGACAAGGCCGTGCGGAGCTTCCTGCGCATGGAGCACGCGCGGCTGGCACCCGCCGTGGAGGAGGCGGAGCGCATCTGCGGCCTCAAGCCGTGGGGCCCCCCTGGGTCAACCGGAGCCAGCGGGTCCACCGGCACCTGAAAACCTGAACGTCTGTCCGCCAGCCCACCGGCCGGTGGGCATCCGCGCTCGGTTCAAGTTGTGAAATCGGGGTGAACCTCTAGAGTCCGCCCCCATGAAAGTCCCGGAGACAGAGGAAGACTTCATCCAGTGGTACGAAGACTGCTGGGCGGACCGCGACGAGGTGGAGTACCCCAAGCTGTTCGGCGCCATCCGTGAGGAGGTAGACCTCCTGGAGGGCACCGGCGTGCTGGAGGGGTGGCTGGAGAGCGAGCTGGCCCAGGGAACGGAGATGGATCCGAACTGGCTGCCCATGGGCGTGCGCGTGGCGCCTCCCAGCCCGGAGCACCCGTACTGGACCTACGTCACGAGCGGCCTGTCCAACCCCTTCACGGTGGCCCCCGGCGAGGACCTGGCGGACGACGCCAGGAGCGGCCTGGGCTACGAGATGGTCATCCACACGCCCGAGGAGGAGCGCTGGCCGGTGCTGCGCCTCCTGGACATGATGGCCTACAACCTCGTGTGCGCGCGGCTGTTCGCCATGGGGCACCGCTACCCGGTGGACGGCACGCTCACCGGCGGTGAGACGAAGCTCGCGGGCTTCGTGTTCGTGAAGGACGCCAACCGCCCCAGCCACTTCACCCTGCCCAGCGGCCAGGTGGAGCTGCTCACGCTGGTGGGCGTGACGAAGAACGAGATGGCCTTCGCGCGCTCCAACGGCATGGACAGCCTGCTGAAGCGGCTGGCCGACCCCGCGAACCCCGCCACCGCGTACATCACGCGCCCGGAGCGCGACGAGGTGAAGCTGTAGCGCCCCCACTCCCGCCGCCGCGCTAGAAGGTGCGCGGCGGCGAGGACTCCACCAGCGAGTGCAGGAGGCCCGGCTCGAAGGGCTTCTCGATGCGCGGCAGCGGCACGGCCTGGAGGAAGGCGCGGGCGCGCTCCGTGAAGCTGCCGCCCGTCATGAACACGAAGCGCGACAGGAGCTCCGGCCGGCGCCGCGACAGCTCCGCGTGCACGTCCATGCCGGTGAGGTCCGCCATCATCAGGTCGCAGAAGACGCGGTCGAAGGCGTCGTCCTGCTCCAGGAGCGCCAGCGCCTCCCGGCCGCTGTGCGCCACCACCACGTCATGCTGCCGGCCGAGGATGCGCCGGAGCACCGAGGTGAGCTGCGGCTCGTCGTCCACCACCAGCACGCGCTTGCGGCAAGGCCCCTCGTCCGCGCGCCCCGCGGGGAGGCCCGGGTACACGACGGGCTCCGAGACGGGCAGCCGCACCTGGAAGGTGCTGCCCAGGCCGGGGATGCTGGTGGCCGTCAGCTCGCCGTGCATGCTGCGCACGAGCCCCAGGCAGATGGACAGCCCCAGGCCGCTGCCCTCCCCCACGGGGCGCGTGGTGAAGAACGGCTCGAAGGCGCGCTGGAGCACCTCCGGCGTCATGCCCAGGCCGGTGTCGGACACCTCCGCCAGCACCCACGCGCCCTCGCGGCGGGTGGTGAGCGTCACGCGGTGCCGGTCGAAGGCGCCGGAGGGGATGGCGTGCGCGGCGTTGATGAGCAGGTGGAGGAACACCTGCCCCAGGCGCGCCTCGTGCGCCAGCGCGGGCGGCACCTGGCCGAAGTGGCGCTCCACCTGGGCGCGGCTGCGCAGGTGGGTCATCGCCATGGAGATGCCGAACTCCAGCGCCGCGTGCACGTCCACGGGCCCCAGGCGCAGCTCGTCCGCGCGGGCGAAGGTCTGCAGGTCGCGCACGATGACGCGGATGCGCTCCGCGCCCTCCTTCGCCTCGCGCAGCGCCTCCAGCGCCTCGCCCACCGCGTCCTGGAGCCCCGGGCGGCGGACGAGCGGCGTGAGCTGCTCCACCGCGAACTGGAGGTTGCCGGCGACGTAGGACAGGGGGTTGTTGATTTCGTGGCCCACGCCCGCGGCCAGCTGGCCCGCCATGGCCAGCTTCTCCGACTGCACCAGCCGCTCGCGCGCGGCCATCAGCTCGTGCGTGCGGCGCTGGGCCAGGGCCTCCGCCTCCAGGCGGCCGGAGTGCTCGCGGGCGAGCAGCGCGTCGCGCTCCGCCTGCACGCGCTTCTTGTCCGTGATGTCGCGCGCGTAGGTGGAGATGTTGCGGCCGCTGGACCAGGCGTGCACCTCGTGCCAGCGGTCCCTGCCGGTGCGCAGCTCGAAGAGGCGGTAGCTCTCCTCGGCGGCCACCTCGCGCATCGTGCGCTCGAACGGGGTGCCGCACAGCTCCGGGCACGCCTCCCACAGCACGCGGCGGAAGAGCTCCTCTTGAGGGCGGCCGGTGAGCGCGGCGGCGTTGCGGTTCACGTAGGTGAGGCGCCAGTCCGTGTCCACGGTGAAGAAGGCGTCCGGCATGCTCTCCAGCACGTCGCGCACCCAGTCCAGCGTCTCGCGCAGCCCCTCCTCCACCCGCTGGGCGCTGGTGATGTCACGGAGGCGCAACAGCACCCCGTCCCGCAGCGGCACCGCCGTGCCCTGCAGCAGAACCTCCCCTTCGGTGAAGTGGTCCGCGTGCGGCCGGCCGGACTCCACCACCTGGCGCAGGAGGTCCAGGCGGCCGGCGATGCCCCCCTTCGAGGCCATCTCTCCCAGGCGCCGGCCCCGCAGGTACTCCGGCCCCCGGCCCAGCGCGCGCGCCGCGGCGGGGTTCGCCCACAGCCACTCGAAGTCCAGGATGGCCCCGCCCGGCGAGCGCACGGCGCGCAGCACCATGCACGCCTCGGGGTGTTCGCGCTCGGCCTCCTCCAACGCGGCCAGGAACGCATCCGGGAGCGGCAGGGCCACGGTCATGTCGGTCGCGGACATCCGGCTCCTCGCGGCCCAGGCACCGCCCAACCCCCGGGAAGCCCGCATGTCGCCACGAATCGCACGGCGGCTCAAGCCAGCCCCAGTCTTCGTATCTTTCTTAACCTTCTCGAATTACAGACGCATGAGAGTGAAAGCCGGAAGGAGAGGAAAGACTCCCCTCCGGACCGGAACGTCGGCCACACTCGTGCCTGCCCATGCGCCCTACCCTCATCACGCACGTCGCGTTCGAACCGCTGCACCTGTCCCTGACGGAGCCCTTCGCCATCGCCACCGGCGCGCAGCTGGCGGCGGAGAACGTGCTCGTGCGCGTGACGCTCGCGGACGGCACCGTGGGGTTGGGCGAGGCGGCGCCCTTCACGGCGGTGAGCGGAGAGACGCAGGTCAGCACGCTGGCTTCGCTGGAGCCGGTGCGCGAGCTGCTCGTGGGCCGGGACGCCCAGGAGTGGCGGCCGGCGTCGGAGGCGCTGGGGGATGCGCTGACGCTGGCGCCGGCCGCGCGGTGCGGCGTGGAGATCGCGCTCCTGGACGCGCTCACGCGGCACCACCGCATCCCGATGTACGCCTTCTTCGGCGGGGCGGGGACGTCGCTGGACATCGACATGACGGTCACCGCCGGAGACGTGACGCACGCGGTGGCGTCGACGCGGGCCATCCTGGGGCGGGGCATCGACACGGTGAAGGTGAAGGTTGGCGCGCTGGACCCGGACGCGGACGCGGCGCGGCTCGTGGCCATCCACCAGGAGGCCCCGAAGGCGCGGCTCATCGCGGACGCGAACGGGGGCTATGACGTGGCGGAGGCGCTGGCGTTCCTCAAGGAGCTGGAGCGCGCGGGGGTGCCGCTGTCGCTGTTCGAGCAGCCGGTGGCCGACGTCGCGGGGCTCGCGGAGGTGACGCACCGCTCGCGGGTCTCGGTGTGCGCGGACGAGTCGGCGCGCTCGGTGAAGGACGTGCTGCGGCTCATCCGTGAGAACGCGTGCCACGGCATCAACATCAAGACGATGAAGTGCGGGATGGTGGACGCGGTGACGATGTGGAGCCTGGCCCGCGCGGCGGGGCTGGAGCTGATGGTGGGCGGGATGGTGGAGAGCGTGCTCGCGATGACCGCGTCCGCGCACCTGGCGGCGGGCCTGGGCGGCTTCACCTACGCGGACCTGGACACGCCGCTGTTCATCGCGAACCACCCGTTCCAGGGCGGCGGTCAGTACGCGGGCGGGCGGCTGACCCTGGACCCGGACGCGCTGGGGCACGGCGTCACGCTGCGCTGAAGGCTTCAGCCCTTCACCTGGGAGGCGGGAGGACTTCACGATTCTTCACAGGGGCGCGGCCCAGAGGGAAGCAAAGGCGTCCTGGCGCCGTGCGGTGTGGCGAACGCGGCGGGCGCGGTTAGGGATGAGGGGCTCATGTTGGATGCGCCCTCGTCATCGCCCAGGCTCGCGCTCGTGTCGGAGGACCCCCTGGCCCGGGGTGCGCTCGCACGGGCGCTGAGCGACCAGGCGGAGACCTGGACGGTGGTGGCGGCGGGCACACAGGAGGAGCTGGAGGCTGCGCGGGGCGAGCCGCCCGACGTGGTGCTCTGGGACACGGGCCTGCGGCTGGAGGAAGGCGCGGCGCCGGACCTGGGCGCGCCGGTGCTGGCGCTGGTGGCGGACGAGGCAGCGGGGGAGCTGGCGCTGGGCGCAGGGGCAAAGGGCCTGCTGTTCCGCGACGTGGCGCCGGGGATGCTGGGGGCTGGGCTGCACGCGGTCGCCCGAGGCCTCACGGTGTTCGAGCCGGGCCTGTCCCACGTGCGCGCCGCGCCCAGGAGCACGTCGCCCACGGGAGCCCCGGGCCCGGACACGCTGACGCCGCGCGAGCGCGAGGTGCTGGGGCTCCTGGCGGAGGGCCTGTCGAACAAGGCCATCGCGGACCGGCTCGCCATCAGCGAGCACACCGCCAAGTTCCACGTGAACGCGGTGCTGGCCAAGCTGGGCGTGCAGCGCCGCACGGAGGCCGTGGTGCGCGCGGCGCGGATGGGGCTGGTGACGCTCTAATCGCTCAGGGTGCGACGAGGTTGCTCAAGAAGGCCCATTCGTCCTGGACCAGGGCCCTTGCCCACTCGCGCTGGAGCGTGGGCAGGGGCCAGTTCTCAATCTGCACCTGCCGGGAGGATTGAATGACCTGACGAATCGACTCATAGCCCTCGGCCACCTGGGCGCGCATCACCTCGTTCCCCACCAGGACCGCGCCCTGCTCCATCATGCGCAATCCCACGCTGCGCTCCACCAACGTGTTCCCCGGCTGGATGCGCGCTCCCAACGTGAGCAACGCCTTCCCCAGCCGGTCCTGGTCCTCCGGGGCGAGCCGGTCCTTCGTCGCCGCGGCCCGTTTCGTGAGCACCGACGCGGGGCCCAGGACCAGGTTCGCGACCGCCACCATGAAGGCCTTGTCGAATCGCGAAGAAGCGCCCGCGGCCTCCAGGCGCCGCTCCGCATCCACATACCGCTGGGACAGCGGGGCGTTCCGGTAGTGCTTCAAGCTGGCGATGCGATCCAGCGCCACGATGTCTTCGTGGGTGAGCGGCGTCTCCTCAGAGGCCTCCCCCATCAACAAGAGCAGCGGGATGCGGGACTCGTTCGCCCCAGCGCCGTGCGCCTCGAGCTTGAGCCGCACTGTCTCGCGCGCTTGCCGCCGCAGGTCCGCGGACAGGCCGTCAGCGTAACTGAAGTACTCGTGGGCGGAGAGCAGCAGGTGCGGGTCCTCCAGCTCGGAGAGGTGCTCCACGAGCCACCGCTGCTGGACCTCCGAGGCCTTGTGGTCCGCCAGGACGGCGACGAGGCGCGACTCCACGGACTCAGTCCGCTTCCACACGTCGGAGACGGCATTCTTCGCATCGATGGCGACCTCCGGATACCGGCTGGTGTCCCGGAGAGAGGGGCGGCCCGCGCTCTTCCACGCTTCGATCAACGCCTCGGTCCACCCGGGCTTGGGCGTCCGGCGCCGCTGCTCGACGAGCGCCATGAGCATGATGGCGTCCGCTTTGTCGGGGGCCATCTCACGGAGGCGGATCGCGGTCCGGGCCGCTTCATCCTCGGCGCCCTGCTCCAACTGCAGACAGGTCTGGACCATCAGCGCTCCGGGATGCTGGGGCGCCTCCTTCAGGATGGCGGCGAGCTCCGTCTGGGCCTGGGCCCGCTGTCCCTCCCAGACCTGGTTCGCTGCCACATGGACCCGCGCGTCGATTCGCTTCTGGATGGCCTCCTGTTCCTCCGCGGAACGCCGGCAGGCCGTGCTGGTGAGGAGCAGGCCCAGGACCAGCAGGGAGCAACAGCCACGAAGGGATGCCATGCCCCACAGCCTATGCCGACCTCAAGCGCCGACGCGAAGCTCGCGCAGATGTTCGACGACCCAGAGGAACACCGGCTCGACGTCCTTGATGCGGTTGTCGGAGATGGCCATCACCAGCGCCTCCGCCTCATCCATCGTGGCGTCCACCTCCAGGCCCATGCACGCCAGGGCCTCGCACATGGCGAGCCAGGAGATGCGCTTGTTCCCGTCCACGAAGACCTGCTTCGTCGCGATGTAGAAGAGCAGGTAGACGGCGAACATCAGCCCCGGGACCGCCTCCGGCGGAGCGCCGTACTCCTCCGCGGTCCAGGCCGCCCCCAGGGTCGCGCCAGGGCCCAGGGCATCACGGACCCCTACCCTGCCGCCATGCGCGGCGATGCCCTTGGCTTGCAGTTCCTGGAGCCGGGTCAGGCCGCAGAACCGGTCATACGGCTGCGCGTCGCTCATTGGGCCAGCCTCCGCAGCAGTTCACTCCACTTCCGCAGGGCGTGCGCGTCACGCTCCTCCGCGCTTGGAACCGGCACGTCGGCGCCCTGCTCGCGAATCCAGACGAGCCGAGGGGTGGGTCCCATGACGACCATCGCGGAGACCTCTCGCAGGTGAGCGGCCTGCTCCACCTGCTCCGCCGTGGCGGTCACCGCGAGAGTCGCGCCCTCCCGCGGGGCAAGCTGGATCGTCGGCGTGTTCGACACGCCAGGGTCAATCCCCTCGACAGTGCCGTGAATCACTTCCAGGTGAGGCAGCATCATGACTTCTTCTTTCTGACCCCGGACCGAGACGCCCGCTTTCTCGGGGCAGGCGACGCTTCCGCACGAGCCAGGTCCATCTGGCTGCTGCCCGCGGACCACTGCCGGCCTTCGCGCGACTCCCACTCACGCACCGCGCGGGCCACGAGCGGAGCCTTGTCCTCCAGATAGTCCAGCGTCACACGCCGCCGCTCGTACTGCTCCAGCCACTGCCTCCGATACCGGACCACCCGCTCATCGTGGTCCAGCCCCAGGAGGCGCAACGTCTCAACCGCCCGCTCTCGCAGTTGCGGCGGGCAGCGTTCCGTGACCTGGAGTTGAAGCGATGGGAGTAGGAGCGCGAACCAACCATCCTCGATTTCGAATGGATCCATCAGGCGCGCGGAGACAAGCGCCTGCTTGCGGCTGTTGAGCCATCCGGCGGAGTACCGGAAATTGGTCCATTCGTAGGCGAGCCGCCGATCTTCATCGATGGAGACGAAGTGATCGACGGTCCCTGGCGCGCCCAGATACATCGCGGTGTAGGCACAGCGCTCGAAGAAGGCCTCCGCGAGTTGAGCATTGCAACGCCGCCAGTACGCAGGCGGCCGGCTGGGGGACTCCGGATTGCGGCGCAGCCACCCGCGCCCGGGCGTTCTCACCCTCGAGTCGAAGTCCTCAGGCTCGCTTCCTGGAACGCACCGGATCACGGCCGCCTCCTCCATCGCGAGCGACGACCCACCGGGGCCAGAACGGATCCTGCTCCGGGAGCAGGCGTCGCAGTTCGGCGTCGATTTCCTTCAGCGTGCCCAAACCCTCGCGCTCGCCTCGCATGTAGGCCTCGGCGGCTTCCACCGCGCGTTCAGCCTCCCAGGCACGCGCCTGGGCCAGCCCCATGACAGGCGACGTCAGCCAGTCATTCGCATCCCCCTGTTTCGCCCAGGGGAGATGCCGCAGGCGCACCTGCTCCTTTTCGAGCTGGAAGAGGAAGAGCGCGTCCTGCGCCTCGTCGAAGAACGGCTCCAGGGAGGCCAGCACCAACGGGGAGTGGGTCGTCAGGAACGTCTGGACGGACGTCTCGCTCGCGAGGCCGTCGATGACCTGGATGAGCGAACCGACGATGCGGCGCTGCCACAGCGGATGGAGGTGGGTCTCCACCTCATCCACCAGCAGGATGAATCGGGGATCCGGCGCCTGCCCGAGGAACTCCGAGGCCTGGAGGTGCTCATGCCACGCCCAGACGACGAGGTAGGCCAGGCCCAGGATGCGGCGCATTCCCGCGGAGGCATGCACCACCGGAATGGTGCCGTACGGCATGTCGAGGGTCGGATAGTTCTGGACGTCCTCGATGGCCAACCGCATGGGCCGCCCTGGGCGGATGGGCTCGTCGCGAGGGGACAGCTGCTCCAGTGCCCGCTTCAACATCTGGAAGGGTGACTGCGCGGAACCATCGTCCTGCAGCTGCCAGGTCAACCAGTCCCGGACGAGCCCGTTACAGACCGTCGTCCCCTCGTACTTCAGGCCATCCCAGAGGTCCTGGGGCGAGAAGTGGAAGGCGTCCGGCCTGCGAGGCGCATCCGGATCCGCGCGCGACGTCTTGTGCCAGTAGTTCCGTGCGGGGTCCCAGACGGAGAAGCTTCCATCGACGCGCGCATAGACTGTCAGGCCCGGCATGCTCGGGCGCCCTTCTGGCCAGGGCCACAGCTGCCGTTCCGGGTCGAAGTCGCTCGTCTTGTTCGATGCCCGCCGCGCCTTGCCCGTCAGCGTCCAGTCAATCCGGCGCCGCCGCGCGCCGCGATGAGGCCACGCGGGGAGACCCGGCCAGGTCCCGGTCAGGCTCCACCACGCCACGTCGAGCAGGAAGCTCTTTCCCAACCCGTTGTCGCCCGTCAGGACGTTCAACCGGGGTGCGAACTCGACGTCCAGGCGAGGCGCGGGGCCGACCCCCTGAAGGTGAAGTTCTCGGAGCATGCGCCGACACTTAGCGCATCCCGTCCGCACCGCCCACTTCCAGAAGCCTGGATGGAGGGGGAACATCCATCCAGCGCACACCTGCCCCACCCTCCACGCTGCTACACTCTTCAGCCTCCATGGCCAACCAGGATTGGGTCTCGCGCCTGCTCACCGGGCGTGCGTCGGCGGACAAGGGCCTCAGCGTCCACCTCTCCGAGCGCGACGGCGGCAGCCTCCACGACAAGATGCGGCAGGCGTATTGGTGGATCACCAACAACGCCGTCATCTGCCCCTACTACGACATCGAGTTCGGCGGCACCGCCGCCCTCAAGAACACCGCCGGGGACGAGGTCCACCTCCCGGAGGACATGAGCTACAGCTCCTTCGTCCTCATCCCGCTGCTCACCCTCTTCACCTGCCGCCGCGCCCTGCTCGTGGGCGGACCGGGCCGAGGAAAAACCACCTCCGCCATCCTCATGGCCCTGCTCTCCGGCATGGGCCGCGAGGACGTCCACCGGGGCATCCAGCGCGGCCACCCGCAGCTGTCCATCGCGGACCTGCTCGGCGCGCCCCTGCCGTCCGACATGCTCAAGGCGGAGGACCTGTCCGCCGTGAAGGTCAGCTGGCGCAAGTGGATTGGCCAGCGCGTGAAGATCATCGACGAGTACAACCGCATCCCCACGAAGACCCAGTCCGCCTTGCTGTCGCTGCTGGGCGAGGGCTACGCGGAGATGATGGACCAGTACGTCTACACCGGCCGCTCGTCCTGGTTCCTCACCGCCAACGACGACCAGGGCGGCGGCACGTTCCAGGTCATCGAGGCGCTCAAGGACCGCCTGGACGTCGTCGTGCGCGCCGTGCCCTTCAACTCCGGCTTCGTGGACACGCTCCTCCAGCGCATCGAGTCCGACAAGTCCCCGGAGGAGCTGCTCCCCAAGGACATCGTCTTCACGCCCGGCGAGCTGGAGAAGGCCTACACCTCCATCCTCGCCGTGGAGGTGCCCAAGGGCGTGCTGGAGCGCGTGGCCTTCTTCCTGGGCCAGCTGGACTTCTGCCGCATGGCGTCCCCGCGCTTCGAGTTCAAGCACAAGGACACGCTGAAGCTCGCGGGCCAGACCGTGTCCGCCGTGTGCAACGAGCAGTGCCCTCTGGACAAGAAGGTGCACCTCTGCACGCAGACGGAGAACGGCACCAGCGTGCGCGCGTACCAGACCATCCTCCACTTCGCGAAGGCGCTCGCGTTCTTCCGCGGCCACCGCGTGACGGAGCTGGAGGACTTCCGGCAGATCATCCCCTGGGTGCTGCACGAGAAGCTCACCCCCAACGCGCGCAGCCCCTTCTTCGAGGCGAAGGGCAACAAGCTGCTGCTCCAGGACCGCGTGGCGTGGATCCGCAACATGTTCGACATGGCCATGGCCCGCTACGGCACGCACGCGCCCGTGCGCCAGAAGGTCGCCGCCCTGCGCGCGGAGCTGGACCTGGGCCTGTCCGGCGTGGACCTGCGCACCACGGAGAAGCGCCTGTCCGCCGTCACCGTGCTGATGAATGACCTGATGACCCGTCAAGAATTGTCCGGCCCGGTGTACGAGGACCTCATCCACTTGAAGTCCCTCTACAGCCGCTACCGCAACTACGCGACGTGGCTGAAGGAGAACCCGGGCGGTCAGGGGAAGCAGCCATGAGCGAGTTCGTCGACGACCTGGAGAAGGAAGCCCGCGGCCGGTTCGTGCGCTGGGACCGCGCGCTGTGGAGCGCGTTCCTCAACGGCCCGGTGGTCCGCATGGGCCGGGGGCTCGCGAGCGGCGACGCAGCAGCGGGAGAGGAGCTCCTGCGCGACTACCTGCGCCTGGGCGCGGAGGGTATCGGGCTGGGCTACATGTATCCGGCGTCCGCCGGGCGGGAGAACTTCTTCACGCTCGCGTGGCGGGACCTGCTGCCCGGCCTGTTGCCGGACCTGCGCCAGGAGGAGCGGGCCGCGGCGCTCGCGCGCGTGTGGAACCTCAGCGAGAACCTGGAGTCCGCGCCGCCGTGGGTGCAGCGGCTGTTCTGCCGCCTGGGCGCGAACCTGTCCTCGCTGGAGGACCTGGAGGGCCACCTGCACACCATCGCCAACGAGGCGATGGAGCCGCCGGACAAGGCGCTGGGCGACACATCCACCGCGCAGTGGGTGGACCTGTCCCAGGAGGACGCGCGCTTCATGCCCGGGGAGATGCACTTCCTGGCGCCCGCCGTCGTCTGCGTGCACGACCGGCACCGCGCCACCGCCGCCGGTGGACGCGACGCCGCCACGCAGGGCGTGTGGCTGGTGAAGAAGCCCGTGCTGCTGGGGCCCATGGGCTGCAACGAGCGGCTGGAGCCCGCGACGGGCAAGCCCTCCAAGGCGCTCACCTCGCTGGCGCAGCGCGACCCGCGCGCGGGGGACTGGTACAGCACCCAGCACAACGAATGGCGCGCGGTGGCCACGATGCACACGTCCCAGTGGCTGGCGGTCATCCTGCCGGCATGAGCGCGGGCGCGGCCTTCACCCCGGAGGAGGTGGAGCGGTGCTGGCGCGACGCGCTGGCGCTGTGGGACGTGCACGTGCAGCTGAGCCCTCCCGAACCGCACCAGCCCTTCCGGCCCGGCGAGGCCGCGCCGGATGAACCGCTCGCGTACATCGACCTGGGGCGCCGGCAGGTGTTCGTCCACTTCGACCTGCTGGTCCGCATGGGCGCGAAGGGCAGCCTCACCGCCGTGCTGGCCCATGAAATCGGCCACCACGTGCGCTTCCCGCACACGCTGGGGTGGGACGCGGAGCTGCGCGTGCTGGAGCAGCGCCTCATCCCGGGCCTGGGCCAGTCGCTCACCAACCTGTTCTTCGACCTCCAGGTGAACGAGTTCGTGGGGCGCACCCACGCGGAAGCGCTGTGCCAGGTGTACCGGGGCTTCCTGCGCACGCCGGACGGGCGCAAGAAGAACAAGAAGAAGAAGGACGGCGACGCGGGCGCGAGCGGGCCGTCCCCGCTGTTCTGCTTCTACCTGGCCATCTACGAGGAGCTCTGGCGCCGCGAGCCCGGACACCTGGTGCCCGAGGCCCTGCTGCCGAAGCTGGAGGAGGCCTACCCGGGCTTCCGCGCGCAGGCGCGCATGTTCGTGCAGACGTTCTACGCGCTGCCCGACCCGCGCCTGCAGTTCCTCTACTTCTGCGCCGCGTTCATCCGCTTCATCGACATGCCCTCCGAAGTGGGCTTCTGCATCCCGCTCGCTGGCGACGTCGGCGCTCCGGACGAAGGCGACCTGGACGCGGCGGTGCAGGCGGGCGGCCGGTGGCAGGACGCGCTGGACGAGGCCCGCGCCAACGGCTGGCTGGACGACTCGCACGACACGAAGGAGTCGGATCCGCTGGAGACCATCCGCCGCGCGACCGCGCACCGTCCCGGCGACGACGGCGGCAGGCTGCGGCGGGCGCTGGTGGGCCGCTACTACCGGCGGCTCGTGGATCAGCACATCCTCAAGCTGCCCACCTCGCCCTCGAAGCCAGAGCCCTACCTGCGCACGACTCCGGAGGCGTGGGAGTACGGCGACGACCCGACCACCATCGACTGGACGCTCACGGTGATTTCACAGGGGCACCTGGCCGCCGTGAGCCCGCTGCGCCGCGAGCTGGAGGCGGACCTGCCGCCGCCTTCGGACCTGGGCGTGCCCGCGCTGGAAATCTACCTGGACACCAGCGGCTCCATGCCCAACCCGCAGCAGGACCTCAACGCGATGACGCTGGCCGCGCAGGTGCTGTCCGCCTCCGCGCTGCGCAAGGGCGCCACGGTGCGCGGCATCATCTACTCCGCGGACAACCCCGTCGTGTCCCCGTGGATGTACGACGAGGAGGCGGCGCGCGACTTCTTCCTGCACTACATCGGCGGGGGGACGTGGTTCCCGGTGGAAGTCATGGAGCAGCTGTCCGAGGAGCGGCCGGACGCGCTGCGCGTCGTCATCTCCGACAGCGACTTCCTCTACAACATGCGGCAGGAGGGCGCGCTGCCGCGGTTCGCGCGCGGGATGAACCGGTCGCGCCGGGTGGTGGCCTTCCTCGCGCTGCCGGACGACGCGTCCGCGCGGCAGGTGCTGGCGCCGGTGCTGGGCAGCCCGCGCTTCCGGCTGGCGACCGTGCAATGGATGTCTGACTTTGGCCGTGCCGCCGCGGCACTGGCCGATGCCCTGTTGGAGAAATGATGGCGGTCTCGATTCCCCACCTCCGTGAGCAGCTGGCGGCCACGCCCATCGTGTCTCCGTATCCGCACGACCTGGCGGTGGCCATCGTCTGCGACACCTTCCGTCTGGCCAGCCAGCGGCCCCCGTCCCAGGCAGAGTGGGCGAAGCTGGAGCAGCGCCTGAAGAACCCGCTGTTCCAGGAGCAGGTGGGCATGCTCGCGCACGTGCTGGTGTCGTCCGACCTGCGCAAGAAGACGGTGCTCTACCTCACCGCGGACCGCACCCCGCAGGCGCGGCTCCAGCAGTTCTTCGAGGAGGTGCACCCCCTCACCGCGGAGATGATCCGCTCCAACGCCTTCCGCCAGGAGGAGTTCCTGCGCAAGTGGCTGGCGGCCGTGGGAGCGGACGTGGAGGGTGAAACGGAGGCCGAGTCCAAGCGGCGCCTCAAGGACCTGGACTACCGGCAGGCGGTGACGGACCTGCGCAAGGTGGAGGAGGCGCGCAGGAAGGAGGCGGACCGGCGCCAGGAGATGCTCCAGGAGGCCCAGCGCAAGGAAGCCGAGGCCCGGGGCTGGCGCGAGTGACGCTCGGGGTCGCGCCCAGGGCCCGCATCCGCCGCGACAGCCACACGCAGCGCCCGCACCTGCCGTGGGCGCTGGACGTGGCCGCGGGCCTCGCACGAAGCACGGCCACCGTGGACGAAGCCGCCGCCCGCGCGGAGCTGGAAGCGCGCCTGCCGGCCTTGCGTGACGCGCTCCTGGGCTCGCCCTACTACGTGCGCGTGCTGCGCGAGTCGGGCCTGCACCCGGGCGACCTGCGCCGTCTGGAGGACCTGCGGCACTTCCCCGCCCTGGACCGCGCCACGCTCGCGCGGCACTGGGAGGACGTGCCCACGCTGCCCGCCGCGTCCGACGAGTGCGTGGTGGTGAAGAGCTCCGGCACCACGGGCGACCCGGTGAACGTGCTGCGCGACCGGCGCGACTGCCTGCTCATGTGGGCCGTGCTGCGCTTCTTCACCGAGCGCACCCGCACCGTGCCCCCGCCGCGTCCGCGCGTGGTGCTGCTGGATGCGCTGCCGGGCGGACTGGAGTACTCGGTGCGCCTGCCGCTGTTCCACGACGGCGCCCTGCACCGCGTCTCCGTGCTGCGCGACGACGCGGTGGCGCGGCTGCGACGGGTGAAGGCCTCCGTCGTCTTCTCCGACCCGGAGGGGCTGCGCTGGCTGCTGGCCCATCCGGAGGTGCCGTCCCCCCGCCTGGTGCTCACCTCCGCGCAGCACCTGCCGCACGCGCTGCGCGACGCCTGGACAGAGGAGCGCGGCGTGCCGGTCCTCAACTACTACGCCGCCACGGAGACGGGGCCGCTCGCGTGGGAGTGCCTGGAGGACGCGAACCGGGGCCGCTTCCACGTGCTCACGCCGGATGTCTGGCTGGAGCCGGACGGGGACGAGGTGGTGGTGACGCGGCTGCGCCCCAGCGTGCTGCCGCTGTTGCGCTACCGGCCCGGAGACACCGGCACCGCGCGGCGCGACGCCTGCGCCTGCGGCTTCCACGGCTGGACGCTGACGGGCTTCGGCGGACGCGGGGCCTGCGCGTTCCACACGCCTTCGGGTCGCGCGGTGGACGCGTGGTCGCTGGCGTGGGTGTTCAAGCACCACCCGCTGCGCGCGTTCCGGCTGACGCAGGTGGCGCTGGAGCGCTTCACGCTGGAGCTCTCGGGCGCGCCCGCGGACAGCGTGGCGGCGCTGTGCGAGCGGCTCACCGCGGCGCTGCGCAACCTGGGCTGGACGTCTCCGGTCGTGGAGGCGCGCGGGGCAGAGGGGTTGACGCCGGCCGCCAAGCCGCTCCCCTTCCGTTGCGAGCTGCCGCTCCCTGGATGAGCCAGGCCTTCGCCCGGTCGTTTGCCCTGGATTCCCGCGCCTCGCGTGAAGATCCTCCCAGGGAGGGTACACCCGCACGGAGGACACATGGAGACTCGGAAGCTGGGCAGGCAGGGCCTCACGGTTTCGGCGCTGGGCCTGGGCTGCATGGGCATGTCGGACTTCTACGCGGGCCGTGACGACGCGGAGTCGGAGGCCACGCTGCTCCACGCGCTGGACCGGGGCATCACCTTCTTCGACACGGCGGACGCCTACGGCCCTGGCCGCAACGAGGAGCTGGTGGGCCGCGTGCTGGGCCCCCACCGCCAGAGAGTCATCCTGGCCACGAAGTTCGGCCTGGTGCGTGACCCGGCGAATCCCCAGTCGCGCGGCGTCAACGGCCGGCCGGACTACGTGAAGCAGGCGTGCGACGCGAGCCTGAAGCGCCTGGGAATGGACGTCATCGACCTCTACTACCTGCACCGCGTGGACCCGAAGACGCCCATCGAGGACACCGTGGGCGCGATGGCGGAGCTGGTGAAGGCCGGCAAGGTGCGCTTCCTGGGGCTGTCGGAGGTGAACTCGGAGACGCTGCGCCGCGCGTGCGCCGTGCACCCCATCACCGCGCTCCAGTCGGAGTACTCGCTGTGGAGCCGGGACCCGGAGGACGGTGTCCTCCAGACGTGCCGCGAGTTGGGCGTGGGCTTCGTCCCCTACAGCCCGCTGGGCCGCGGCTTCCTCACCGGCCAGTTCAAGCGCTTCGAGGACCTGCCGGAGGACGACTACCGCCGCCACTCGCCCCGCTTCCAGGGGGAGAACTTCCAGCGCAACCTCAAGCTGGTGGAGCACATCGACCGGCTCGCGAGCCAGAAGCAGTGCACGCCCGCGCAGCTGGCGCTCGCCTGGGTGCTGTCGCGTGGGCAGGACGTGGTCCCCATCCCCGGCACCAAGCGCCGCAAGTACCTGGACGACAACCTGGGTGCCGTGGACGTGAAGCTCACGAAGGAGGACCTGGCGGCCATCGAGTCCATCGCGCCGCCGGGCGTGGCCGCGGGCGAGCGCTACCCCACCACCATGCAGGGGTTCCTCCAGACCGACACCCGGAAGGAGACACGCTGACGGCGGGCCCCAGGCCCGTCCGCCCCGCGCATCCATGACCGCGCCCGCTCCGTCCCGCCCGCCGCATCCGCCGGTGCCCCCCTCCTCCCCGTCTCCGCGCGCGCCGGAGCCGTCCCAGAAGAACGGGGGCTCCGCGCTGCTGAGCTACGGGCTGGCGGCGGCGGGCGTCCTGGTGGCGTTTCTCGCCCAGCGGCTGCTGTGGCCGTACATGTCCAGCGCCCCGTTCC
>NZ_RAWC01000003.1:0-109347 GCF_003611685.1 Corallococcus sp. CA049B
GTGTACGAGCGCTCCAAGCACCTGGGAGGGCGGGCGAGGACGACGGAGGTGGAGGGCTTCCGCTTCAACCTGGGTCCGCATGCCCTGTACCGGGCGGGCGCGGCGTATCGGGTGCTGGAGCGCCTGGGCGTGAGGCCCGCGGGAGGCATTCCGAATCAGACAGGCTCCCATGCGCTGGTCGGCGGCCGGCTGCACACGCTGCCTCGGGGCGCCGTGACGCTGATGACGACGGACGTGCTGTCGCTCGCCTCGAAGCTGGAGGTGGCGAAGCTGCTGGCGGGGCTGGCCCGCATCGACACGCAGCCGTTGGGGGCCATGCCGATGCGGGAGTGGCTGGAGACGCACCTGACGCGCAAGGACAGCCGGGCGCTCGTCGGGGCGCTGATCCGCGTGTCTTCGTACTGCGCGGACTTCGAAGCGCTCAGCGCGGAGGCGGGGCTGAAGCAGCTCCAGTGCGCGACCGCCGCGAACGTGCTGTACGTGGACGGAGGCTGGAGCACGTTGGTGGACGCGGTGGAGCGGCTGGGGCGCGAGGCGGGGGCCCGGCCGGAGCTGTCCGCGCGAGTGGAAGCCGTTGTCCTCCAGGAAGGGGGCAAGCGGGTCGAGGGCGTGCGGCTCGCGGACGGCACGGTGCACCGCGCGGACGCGGTGGTGATGGCGGGGAGCCCCGCGGACGTGGCGGCGCTCATGCCGGGGGACGCGGTGCTCGCGCAAGAGGCGCGGGAGGCGGTGCCCATCCATGCGGCGACGCTGGAGCTGGGACTGTCGGCCCTGCCGAGACCGGATGCGCTGTTCGCGCTGGGACTGGATGGGCCCTGGTACGCGTCGGTGCATTCGGCCTCCGCGAAGCTGGCCCCGGAAGGGGGCGCGATGGTGCACGTGGCGAAGTACCTGGGTGGCGCGGACACGGAGGCGAGCGAGGCGGCGCTGGAAGTCGTGATGGACGCGCTCCAGCCGGGATGGCGCGCGAAGGTGGTGGCGCGGCGCTACCGGCCCTCGCTCACCGTCAGCGCCGGGCTGCCCCGTGCCGTGAACGGCGGACTGACCGGCCGCCCCGCAGTGGAGGTGCCGCACGTGGGCGGACTGTTCCGCGTGGGCGACTGGGTGGGCGCGGAGGGCATGCTCGCGGACGCATCCCTGGCGAGCGCCGAGGCCGTGGAGCAAGCCCTGGTGCGACGCACCGCAACATCCCAGCGCCGCGCGGCGGCAACTTGAGGCGGATGGGCGTACAGGCCAGGCGCCCCTCCCGGCGGCGCAGAGCGAGAACCTGTCGGACAGTCGGACAAGTTGGGACGACCGTGACCGGGGCCCTCGGCGCTGGCTTCAGGAAACGGGAACTTGTCGGACTGTCGGACAGGTTTTGGGGGACCAGGCGAGCCCTGGGGCGACCCCGAATGGCGGAGACCTGTCGGACTGTCGGACAAGTTGGGAGGACCGCGGCAGGCCCCCCGCGCTGCCCCGCGCAGTTGGAAAACTTGTCGGACAGTCGGACAGGTTGGGCGGACCGTGACCGGGGCCCTCGGCGCTGGCTCCAGGAAACGGGAACTTGTCGGACTGTCGGACATGTTGAGGGGCCTTGGTGGGGCTCCCAGTCGCTGGCCGCGGACCTTGGAAACTTGTCCGACAGTCGGACAGGTTGGGGGGCCTTGGTGGGGCTCCCGAGCGCTGGCCGCGGACCTTGGAAACTTGTCCGACAGTCGGACAGGTTTGGCCCGGTCCGGGCCCGGAGGGGCTCGGCGTGGAGTCTGAGGGGCTTGGGGTACCAGGCCTTGCGGTGCTCCAGTGAGGCTCTTGGATTGTGGGAACGTGAGGGTTTGAACCGGATGGACTCACAGGCGCGAGGAGCACTGGGGCAGGCCGCACGCGAGCACGAGCGCTTCCTCTGGGGGCTCTGCTACCGGATGACCGGCGTGGCGGCGGACGCGGACGACCTGGTGCAGGACGTCTATGCGCGCGCGCTCGCGACGCCTCCGGAGCGCCTGGACACCCTGCGCCCCTGGTTGACCCGCGTGGCGGTGAACCTGGCCCGGGACCACCTGCGACGGCGCCGCCGAGAGGGCTACGTCGGTCCCTGGCTGCCTTCTCCGGTGGAGACCGGCGACGAGGAGGTCCTACCCGCTGTGGAGGCAAGGCTTCCGGACGGTGGCTCGACAGAGGGACGTTACGAACTGCTGGAGAGCGTGTCCTTCGCCTTCCTCCTGGCGCTGGAAGCCCTTTCACCCAAGCAGCGGGCGGTGCTGCTGCTGCGCGATGTCTTTGATTACTCGGTGCTGGAAGTGGCCGAGGCGCTGCGCATGAGCGAAGCGAACGTAAAGGTCGTGCACCACCGCGCGCGGGCCGCGATGGCCGCGTATGACCAAGCACGCTGTGTGCCAACGCGCGACGTGCAGGCTCGCACGCGGGCCTCGCTGGAGGCCTTCCTGGGGGCGCTGGTGACGGGAGACGTGGCCGCCGCGGAGGCGCTGCTGGCCTCGGATGTGCGCGCCCTGTCGGATGGGGGCGGAAAGGTGCGCGCGGCCCTGGTGCCCATCGTGGGACCCCAGCGCGTCATCCTCTTCCTGCGCCGGTTGATGGAGATGCGGGGCCCGCCCGTGGCGTGGGAGGAGAGGATGCTCAATGGCCTGCCCGCCGTGGTGGCAGTGTTCAATCCGGGGGCGGATCCGATGCTGGCCCTGCACATGGTGCTTCGCGTGGACCTGGACTCCCGCGGACGCATCCATGCGCTGCATTCCGTGTTGGTGGACCGGAAGCTCATGGGGGTGCGCATGCCCGTGCCGTAGTGAGACGGACTTCGTGGAGAGAGGGCCCTGATGAAACTTTCACAGCGCGCATCCGTTTGAGCGCACTCCCCCGCGGCGGGAAACGTGCGGATCTCGACCCTCCTGCGCAACGAGACGTCGCTGTCGCCTGGCACGACGAACGCGCAGGGCTTCTGGACGTACACGCAGCTCGGGACGGTGCAGGACAACTCCCGTCCGAGCGCGGCGCTCCGTCCCCCGGATGGCGTGCGGCATGTCTGCTACCAACGGGACGGCAAGGTGACCTTCCAGTGGGCCGGTCCACCTCCGGACTGCCCCAAGGGGTGAAGCCCCTGTCCAAGCGCTCCCTCCGTCACCAGTTCCCTGGTGACGGACAGGGCGTGCGAACGGGGGGACGTGCATGGCAGGGCGGGGGGACGACTCACCAGCGGGGGGCGAGCCATCCCTGTTCGCCCGGCTGGCGGTGGGCGTGTTCCGGCACCGGAGTTGGGTGCTGGTGGGCACGCTGCTGCTCCTCGCCGCGGCGGTGTGGGCGCTGCTCCGGGGCGGACACCTCACCACCGGCACCATCGAGGGCATCGAATCCGCGAGGGCCGAAGCGCTCGCGCGTGGCGCCGCCGCGGGGTCGAACGACCAGACCCTGGCGGTCATCTTCCACCACGACGAATGGGCCACGGACGAGCCGCGCTTCGCCCAGGCGGTGACGTCCGTGCTGTCGCGCGTGGAGCGGCTGCCGGAGGTCGCGTCGGTGGTGTCACCCATCGGGTCGCCCGAGGCCTTCCGCGCCCGCTTCGTGGCGAGGACGGGCCACGACCTCCTGGCGCTGGTGCGGCTCAAGGGCGGCGAGCGCGAGGCCACCGCCGCGTTCCCCGCCGTGCGCGCGGCGCTGGAGAACCCGGACCTCCGGACGACGCTCACCGGCAAGGTGGCCTTCCTGGCCGCGCTCAATGAATTGCTGGAGCACGACCTGCTGCGCGCGGAGCTGCTGTCCTTCCCGCTGGCGCTGGTGGTCCTGCTGTGGGTGTTCCGCACGGTGGTGGCGGCGATGCTGCCCCTGGTGGTGGGCGGCCTGGCGGTGCTCTGCGGCGTGGCGGGCGTGATGCTCCTGTCGCACGCCACGAACATGGCCCAGTACACGCTCAACGTCGTGTCGCTCATCGGGCTGGGCGTGGCCATCGACTACTCGCTCTTCATCGTGAGCCGCTTCCGCTCCGAGCTCGCGCTGGGCCTCTCCACGGAGCAAGCACTGACGCGCACGCTGGACACCGCCGGGCGCGCGGTGGCGTTCTCGGGGCTGGCCGTCACGGTGGGGCTGGGCGGCCTGCTCTTCTTCCGCGGCTCATACCTGAGCGCCATGGGGCTGGGCGGCGCCCTGGTGGTGGCCTTCGCGGTCCTCTTCGCGCTCACCGTGCTGCCCGCGCTCCTCGCCTGGCTGGGGCCCCGGGTGGACCGGGGACGGTTGCCCTTCGCCCGGAAGGAGGGCCGCGGCGGGGCCTGGCACGCGCTGGCCACCTGGGTGATGCGGCATCCCTGGTGGGTGCTGTTGCCCACGCTGACGCTGCTCCTGGCCATGGGGCTGCCATTCCGGCGGCTGCAACTGGCGGCCACGGACATCACCGCGCTGCCGGAGGGCACCGAGGCGCGCCAGGGCGCGGAGACGCTGGCCCGCCTGTTCCCCCGCGAGGCCGCCACGCGCGTCCTGGTGGCAGTGGAGTTCCCAGGGGGCAGTCCCCTCAAGCCGGAGCGCGCGGGCGCCCTCTACGACGCCAGCCGCCGGGTGGCTTCGATGCCCGGCGTGGTCGGCGTGGAGAGCGCGGTGGACCTGGGCCCCGGCATGGACCGGGCGACCGTCCAGCGGATGGCCGCGGCGCCCCCCCAACTCCTTCCACCGGAGCTCCAGGCCGCGCGGGCCGCGTACGTCACCGGCAACGTGGCCGTGATGCAGGTGCTGACGTCCTCGGCGCCCAGCAGCCTGGAGGCGCGCAACCTGGTCCGCGCGCTGCGCGAGGACCGCGCGGTGGGCGATGGCCGGTGGCTGGTGGGCGGGCAGACCGCGACGGACGTGGACGCGGCGGCCTTCGTGAAGGAGCACACGCCCGCGGCGGTGGGGTTCGTGATGGGGATGACGTGCATCGTCCTCTTCGTGCTCCTGCGCTCCGTGGTGCTGCCCTTGAAGGCGCTCCTGATGAACCTGCTGTCGCTGGCGGGTTCGTTCGGCGCCCTGGTGTGGATCTTCCAGGAGGGACACCTGCACCGGCTGCTGCGCTTCGAACCCGGGCCCATTGAACCGTCGCTGCCCATCCTCTTGTTCTGCGCGCTGTTCGGCCTGTCCATGGACTACGAGGTGCTGCTGCTCAGCCGCATCCGCGAGGAGTATCTGCGCACGGGTGACAACACCCACGCGGTGGCCGAGGGCCTGGAGCGGACCGGCGGCCTCATCACCAGCGCGGCGGCCATCATGGTGGCCGTGTTCGCGGCGTTCACGCTGGCGTCGGTGGTGGTGGTGAAGGCGATGGGACTGGGCATGGCCATCGCGGTCGCGCTGGATGCGACGCTGGTCCGGGTGCTCATCGTCCCCGCGATGATGCGCCTGATGGGGGACTTCAACTGGTGGGGGCCCGGCCACTGGAGGCGCTCGCATCCACGGCCGCAAGGGACGGAGGTGCGGCCATGAGCGCGCGGAGCCTCGCATGGACGGCGGCGGCGCTGGGCGTGCTCGCGCACGGACACCGGGAGCTGATGGCCGGCCTGCGGCGGCGTCAGGCTCCACCCGTGAAGCGCTTCGAGCCGCCCTCGGTGACGGTCATCCGGCCCATCCGGGGCCTGGACGTGGACGCGCGAGAGAACGTGCGCGCGCTGCTGGACCTGGACTATCCCGGCGAGTGGGAGGTGCTCTTCGTCTTCGACAGCGAGGACGACCCGGCGTTCCTCCCCACCCGCGAGGAGGCGGCCACCTGGCCGACGCGCGCGAAGCGGGTGGAGCTGATGGTCGCGGGCGAGCCACCGGAGGGGATGACGGGCAAGCTCAACGCGATGCAGGTGGGCGTGGCCCGCTCCCGGTGCCAGCTGCTGGCCTTCAGCGATTCGGACACGCGCCCCTCGCCCGGGGTGCTCACGGCGCTGGTGGGCGCGCTGTTGGAGGATGGCGGGACAGGCGCCACGTTCGCGCCCATCTACGCGGCGGCGGACGCGCCCCTCGCGGGCGACGTGGGCTACGGGCTGCTGGTGAACGCGTGGTACGGCGCGTCGGTCGCGTGCACCGCGGAGCCGGATGGCGCGCTGCCCTTCATCATGGGGCAGTTGATGGTGTTCCGTCGCCAGGCGCTGGAGGCCATCGGGGGCGTGGGCTGCGCCGCCGGGCAGTTCGTGGATGACATGTACCTGGGACGCCGGCTGTACCTGTCCGGGTGGAAGAACCGCGTCGTCCACGTGCCCCTGCGCGTCGTCACGGGACGCCTGGGGCTGGGCGCCTTCCTGCGCATCTTCCGGCGGTGGATCCTCTTCTCGGAGGCGGGCATCCCCGGCACCTTCGCGCGGCCCCACTGGGTGCGGGGCGCGGTGAGCTGGCTGTCGTGGGGCGCGCTGGTGACGGCGGTGGCGCGGAGGGCCTGGGGCCCGGCGCTCCTGTCGGCGGCGCCCATCGGCTTCTCCGTGTGGAGCCAGCTGCGGCTCCAGCGGGCCTGTCACGGGCCCCAGGTCGCGCCCCGGCACTACTGGGTGCCGGCGGTCCTGCCGCTCCTGGGGGCCGGCGTGGCCGTGTCCGCGCGGCTGTCTCGCGAGGTGGACTGGCGCGGCCGGGGCTACCGGTTGGATGCGAAGGCGCGCCTGGGTGAAGCCCAGCCCGCCCGGGCCAGCGTGTAGACGGGACGGCGGACGCGACGATGCAGCCAGCTCCCCACCTGTTCCACCGCGCTCGCCACGGTGCCTCGCAAGGGCGGCCCGGCCGAGCGCAACAGCGGCGCGGCGGACCGCAGGCTGCCCCCGGGGCCGTTGGGCGAGAGCATCGCGGCGAAGGCATGCGCGACGACGCGCAGGTACTCGCGGGCCATCACCCGCATGCGGGGCTCCTCGGAGGACAGCAGGGCCATGGAGGCGCGCGCGCCGCCGGGGCTGTGCTCCCAGTAGTGCAACAGGCCCATGCGCAGCGCGTGCATGCCCTCGTCCTGCCGGGCGAAGGCGCTGTAGAGCGCGGAGGCGAGCGCGACGCGGGTGCGCTGCGCGGGCCGTCGCGCGTGCGCGTAGTGCTCCAGCGCGCGGGCGACGTGGCCCGGGTGGCGCTCCAGCGACTCCTGGAGGGCGCGGGCATCGTGGAAGCACGACGCCATGCCGCTGGCCGTGAGCGGGTGGCAGCACGCGGCGGCGTCGCCCACGAGCACGGCGCTCCCCATCCAGACGGTCTCCGCCAGCCAGTCGTCGTTGGAGGCCATGCGCACCGCGGGCCGCTGCTCCAGCGCCTGCAAGACGGCCTCCCTCAGCCGCGAGGGCAGGGCGAGCAGCAACTCCGGTTGTTCCTTCAGCGTCTGGGCCGTGCTGCCCAGGGGCAGGTCCACCATCACGCGCGCCACGCCGGGCTGGATGGTGTACGCCAGCGCGTGCACGGCGCCGCCCACGAACTGGTGGCCGTATTCCGGGTGGGTGAGGCAGGCGCTGTCCACCGTCACGCCCAGCATGGTGGACAGGCGCTGGTGGTGCTCGGCGATGCCCAGCATCCGGCGCACGGGCGACGCGCGTCCGTCCGCGGCCACCAGCAGCCGGGCGTGCACGGTGTGCTCGGTGCCCGCGTGCGAATAGCGCAGGCGCACGCCGCGCTCGCAGTTGTGCTCCACGGCCGTCACGCGGGCCCGGGTGTGCACGGTGACGCCGCGCCGCCGCGACACCGACTCCTGCAGGGGAAGGGTCAGCGCGGCGTGCTCCAGCGACAGCCCCGTGACACCGCGACCGTAGGGCAGGACGAGCGTGCGGGCGGGGGCATGGAAGCGCACCGCGAAGCCCTTCACGGGGTGGGCCGCCCAGCCATCCACGACGTCCCCGAAGCCCAGCGCGCGCAGGTCCCGCACCCCGGGCGGGTGGAGCAGCTCGCCCGCGAGCTGCTTGTGCCGGTCCACGCCCGCGTCCAGCAGCAGCACGGACCACCCCAGATCGGAGAGCGCCGCCGCCACCGCGCAGCCCGCGGGCCCGCCCCCGGCTATCACCACCTCGGTGTCCCCCACGTCGCCCCCGCTCGGTTCGCAGACACCATGTCTGGCATTGACGACTTATCCATTGATGCGCGGCGCCGCACGCGGAGGAGGCAGGCATGAAAGTGCAGGTTGCATCATTCTGTCGCACCCAATTGCCCCGGGTCTCCCGGACCTTCGCGCTCAACATCCCGCTGTTGCCCGAGCCCCTGGACCTGGCGGTGACGGTGGCCTACCTGCTGTGCCGCATCGCGGACACGCTGGAGGACGAGGCCCCGGGGGCGCTTCACGGTGCATTGCTCGACGAGCTGGGGGCCCTGGTGTCGCTGGAACCGGGCTGGGAGGCCCGTGCCCGCTCCTTCGCGCGAAGGGCGCGGCTCGCCCTGCGGGACGAGGTGCCACCCGCGGAGGCCGAGCTGATTTCAGAGACACCGGCCGTGCTCGAAACCCTGGCCTCGCTCCCCTCCTGGGTCCACCCGCCCATCGCGCGATGCGTGCGGACGATGACCGGCGGCATGAATCAGATACAGCGGATGCATGGAGGGAGCGGGCAGGTCATGGGGCTGCCCGACCTCCAGGCGACGTTCATGTATTGCTATTACGTGGCGGGCGTCGTCGGCGAGATGCTGACCGGCCTCTTCGTCGCCAGCTCACCCCGGGTCGCCTGGCGTGAGGAGCGGCTCCTGTCGCGGGCGCCTGCCTTTGGCCGGGCGCTGCAGCTCACCAACATCCTCAAGGACGTGCGCGAGGACCTGGACCGCGGCAGCTGCTGGCTGCCCAGGGACCGCATGGCCGCGCAGGGCCTCACGCCCGCCACGTTGGCCCTGCCTTCGCTCCGAGCGAACGCCGTGGCGCTGATGGATGAGCTGGTGGCGGTGGCGCGCCGGGAGCTGGACGTCGCGCTCGAATACTCGCTGGCGCTGCCCGTGGATGAGCCCGGCCTGCGGCTGTTCTGCCTCTATCCGCTCTTCTTCGCGGCCGCGACGCTCGACGCCTTGGAGGGCAACCCCGCGGTGTTCGAACCCGAGCCGGTGAAGATTCCCCGGGAGACGGTGGCGACGCTGATGCGGCTCACGCAGGAGCGGGTGGGCTCGGATGAGGCGCTGCGGGCGCTCTACGCCAGCTGTTCTCGGGCATCCCGGAGCGGCGCGGAGGCCTGGAGTTGATGCGGCGGGCCCGCGACATGCTGGCTGGGACGCAGGCGGCGGACGGCTCCTGGAAGGGGGACTACAGCGGTCCCTTGTTCCTGGGCCCGGTGTACGTGGCCGGGCTGTACGTGATGGGGCGCGCGCCGGAGGTGTCCGTCCGCGACGGCCTGGTCGCCCACATGCGCGCGCACCAAAACCCGGATGGCGGCTGGGGGCTGGACGTGGAGTCGCCCAGCCTCGTCTTCACCTCGGTGCTCAACTACGTCGCGCAGCGGCTGCTGGGCGTCGGCGCGGACGACCCGGGGCTGGTCCGCGCGAGGGCGTGGTTCCTTCCCCGAGGAGGCCCGTTGGGCAGCGCGTCCTGGGGGAAGTTCATCCTCGCCCTGCTGGGGCTCTACGAATACGAGGGCCTCGCGCCCGTGCCTCCCGAGCTCTGGCTGTTGCCGCGAGGGCTGCCGTTCCATCCCTCGCGGCTCTGGTGCCACTGCCGCATGGTGTACCTGCCCATGGGCTGGCTCTATGGCCGCCGGGTCCGCGCCCCGGAGACACCGCTGTTGGCCGAGCTGCGGCGCGAGCTGTACCCCCAACCCTACGCGGACGTGGACTGGAAGGCGGCGCGCGGGCGCGTGGCGGGCACGGACGCCTACAGCCCCCACGGTCTGGGATTGCGCGCCGTGCACCGCGTGCTGGGTGTGTATGAGCGGTTCCATTCGAGGCGGCTGCGGGAGCGCGCGCTGGAGGAGTCCCTGGCGTTGATTCGCGGCGAGGATGAAGCGACGCACTTCGTCTGCATCGGGCCCATCAACAAGGTGCTCGACCTGGTGGTGTGGCACGTGGCGCGGCCGGACGGCCCGGAGGTGCGGGCCCACCTGGAGCGCCTGCCGGACTACCTCCAGCAGACGCAGGAGGGCGTCGCGGTCAACGGCTACAACTCCTCGCAGCTCTGGGACACCGCCTTCGCGGTGCAGGCGCTGGTGGCCTCCGGAGAGTCCCCCTGGGCTCGGGACACGCTGGCGCGCGCGGGCCGCTTCCTGGAGGCGCAGCAGGTGCTGGAGGATTCACCCGACGCCGCCAGACACCACCGGCACCCGAGCCGGGGAGGGTGGCCCTTCAGCACGCGCGCGCACGGCTGGCCCATCAGTGATTGCACGGCGGAGGCGCTGAAGGCGTGTCTGTTGTTGGAGCCGCTCGGGCTCAATCGCGTGCCTCGCGAGCGGCTGGCGCAGGCCGTGGCCTTCATCCTGTCCTTGCAGAACCGGGACGGCGGCTGGGCCACCTACGAGCGGCAGCGGGGGCCGCGCTGGCTGGAGCGGTTCAATCCCTCGGATGTCTTCGCCGGCATCATGGTGGACCCCAGCTACGTGGAGTGCACGTCGGCCTGCATCCAGGCGCTGGCCGCGTGGCGCGAGGCCTTCGCGGATGCCCCGGTGGGCCACGCCATCGCGCGGGGCGCGGACTTCCTGCGCCGCCAGCAGCGTCCGGACGGCGGCTGGGAGGGCTCCTGGGGCGTGTGCTTCAGCTATGGCACGTGGTTCGGCGTCACAGGCCTGGTGGCCTCGGGCGCGGGGACCGGAGACCCCGCCCTGCGCAGGGCCGTCACGTTCCTGAAGGCCCACCAGCGAGAGGACGGGGCCTGGAGCGAAACCATCCAGGCCTGCCGTGAGCGCCGCTGGGTGGAGGGGCGCACCGGCCACGCGGTGATGACGTCCTGGGCCGTGCTGTCCCTGGTGGCCGCGGGCGAGGCGAACGCGGAGGCCACGCGCCGGGGCGTGGCGTGGCTGCGCTCAACACAGGACGCCGAGGGCCAGTGGCCACCAGAGCCCCTGGCCGGCGTGTTCAGCCGCACCTGCGCCATCCACTACGACGCCTACCTGCGCATCTTCCCGCTGTGGGCGCTGTCGCTCGCGGAGCGACAGGCCAGAGACTTCAAGGCGCGCGAAGGCTCAGCGACCCCAGGTAGTCCGCCTTGCCCAGGTTGACGCCGTTGTGACGCAGGAGCGCGTAGGCGTGGGTGACGTGGAAGTAGAAGTTGGGGACCGCGTTCTCCAGGAAGTAGTCCGCGCCGCTCATCACCTGCCCCTCCCACCGGGGGTGGGTGACGGTGCGCCCGGCGGCGCCCTCGAAGTCCTTCGCCGTGAACGTGTCCAGGTACGCGATGGTGGACCGGACGCGGGCGCCGAGCTCCTCCAGCGTCTGCTCCGTGTCCGGGTTCGACGGCGCGGCCTTGCCTGACAAGCGCGAGGCCGCGAGCTTCACGGCGTCACAGCCGATCTGCACCTGCCGCACGAACGGGAGCTGATCCGGCGCCAGCCGGAAGTTCAGGTAGAGGTTCGGGTCGAAGGACTTCGCCTTGGCATGGGCCGCGGCCGTCTCCAACCACTTGCCCAACTGCCCCAGCTGCTTCTTCATCTGCGTAAAGGTCTCGAAGTACATGGGCGCGCAAGCTAACGGGACAGCCATTGGCGCGCGAGCCAATCGCAAGGGCGTCTGGAGCCACGAATCCAGACGCCCTGCGTCACCCCCAAGCCTCCGGCTCAGGCCTTGAAGGTCATCAAGGGCCGCAGCCGGGCCACCTCCCGGACGATGTCGGCGTCCACCTGGGAGGCCACCACCGGGCCAATGGGCTTGTAGGCGGCGGGGGCCTCCTCGATGCGGCGCTCGGCCCTGAGCGCGATGCAGTCCACCCCCGTCAGCCCCAGGTCCTCCTCCCGGTGCTTCGCGCCGCCCCGTGACATGGAGAAGCGCGAGTGCGCCCGCCCCGCCCCATGCGAGGCCGACGCCAGGGCCCTCGCGTTGCCCAGGCCCCGCATCAGGTACGACGTGGCGCCCATGGAGCCGGGGATGATGACCGGCTGGTCTTCTTCCGCGGGGCAGGCCCCCTTGCGCGCCAGCCAGCCGCCTTCCCAGGGCAGGGTGATGTTGTGGGGCACGTCGTAGACGAGCGGCGCCTCCACGTCCCCGAACAGCTCCCGCAGCGTCTGCCGCACCAGCTCCGCGAGCAGCAGCCGGTTGAGGAAGGCGTAGTTGGCGGCCGTGGCCTCCGCCTTCAGGTACTCGCGCACCTTCGCCGGGTCCGCGAGCGGGAAGATGCCGCTCGCCGGGTGCGGGGCCCCCGAGGGCCACGCGGCGCGCGCCCGCTCCTGCCAGGTGCGCCCCACGTGCTTGCCCATGTCCCGCGAACCGGAGTGCACCATGAACGCGAGCTGCCCCTCCCGCACGCCCCAGGCCCAGGCCCGCGCCCGGTCCACCACGGCCTCCACCCGCTGCACCTCCACGAAGTGGTTGCCTCCGCCAATGGTGGCCAGGCCCGGGTCGCGCACCACGCCCTCCCGCCGCAGCCCGGTGGGCGCCCAGGCCGGGTCGCCCTCCAAAGCCCCGCCCAGATGGACGCGGCCGGACTCGCGGTGAAGCTGGCCCAGGTCCATCCGGCCCGCCATGCCCAGGGGCTGGCCCTCCGTCTCCAGGAGCCAGCCGGGCAGGCCGTCCCGCAGCAGCGCCTCCAGGGCGCGCGAGCCCTGGGCGACGTCCCGCGTGCCGAAGAAATAGTGCCCCTTCATCCGCTCGACGAAGGCGTCGCGGCGGGCGAGGAAGGCGTCCACGGGGATGTCCGCGACATGCAGGCGCATGCCGCAGTTGATGTCCGTGCCCACGGCGCCGGGGACCACCAGGCCCTCCGTGTGGACCACCGACCCGATGGCCACCCCGGAGTCACCCGGGTGGAAGTCCGGCGTCGCGCGCACCTGCTTCACGCGGCCGCCGTCGGGGTGATGGAGCGCGGCGAGCGCCGCGAGCTGCTGGAGCGCCTTGCCCTCCACCGGCAGGTCCGGCGGAAGGAGGACCTCGGCGGGGGGCGCATGGGGATCCGCCTGGAGGCGGACCGTGTAGACACGACCGTCGTAGGCAACGTCGAGCCCCTCGCGGGCAAGTGCCCGCAGGAGCCGGTTCAGTTTCGGCTGCATGACCTTCTCGGAATCTGACCCGGGCGGATGCGCGGCCCGGGGGACGTGAGCGATGGGTTCGAGACCTCGGGTCAGCAGCCGCGGTCGGGACGCCGGAGCGTCCGCGACCCCCTGGACGATCCAACACACCTCACCTGACGGACTCGCGAAAATGCCCGCTCCAGTCGAGGATGGGCCCATGGACGTGTCGAAGCAGGGGAACGGAGCGGTGTCATGACGGTGGCGGTCCTACGGGCCCAGGCCCCAGAGTTCGATGTGGCGTCCGTCCTGGACCGCTTCCCGGAGTGCCACCCGGATGCCGTCTGGCTCCAGGGGGAGCAGCACCAGCGCCAGGGGAGGCACTCGACCTCTGGCTTCAACCTCACCCTGGTGGAGGACGGCGAGGGCACGCTGCACGGCCCCGTCGCCGCCGCCCGCAGGCAGCTGGAGGTGCTGGCCCCCCTGCTCGCGGAGCTGCGCCAGCAGGCCGTGCCCTGCGTCGTGGACTTCGGGCTGTTCGTCGGCACCGCGCGGCACTTCACCAGCTCCATCCACTTCCCTCCGGATGACGTCCGGTGGTTCGCGGACCAGGGAATCGCCGTGGCCGTCTCCGCCTATCCGACCGCCGAGGAGGAGTCGGAGGACTCCTCGGGCAACCTCCAATGAGCGCGAAGCCCGCCCCGCGCTGGGACCCGGAGGCCGTACCGACCTTCTGGATCAACCACGCGTCCCGCCTGCTGATGCGCCACTTCGAGCAGCGGCTGCGGCCGCTCGAGTTCGGGATGGCGTATCTGCCGGTGGTCATCGCGCTGGAGGAGCACGGGCCGCTCTTGCAGAAGCAGCTCGCGGAGTTCGCCCACGTCGAGCAGCCCACCATGGCCGCGCTCCTCACGCGCATGGAGCGCGACGGGCTCATCGCGCGTCATCCCCACCCGGACGACAAGCGCGCGAGCCGGATCTCGCTCTCGGCCAAGGCCCGGGAGCGCCTGCCCCAGGCGAAGGCGCGGCTGGAGGACGTCGCGGAGCAGGCGACCGCGGGCTTCAGCGACCGCGAGCGCGCCACGTTCATGTCGCTCCTGCGCCGGGTGGTGGACAACCTGGAGCCGGCGTCCGGGGATTGAGGGCCATCCACTCCCAGCACGTCAGAGGGGTCTTGTAGGGTGCGCGCCCCTCCGGGAGATCTCCTTCCGGCATGGCACAAGGTCGAGGCCTCTTGAACCGCTCCTCCTTCCTGATGCGCGCGCTGCGCACCGGCACTTTCTGTCTCGTGGGCGCCAGCTCGCTGATGACCGCCTGTGACTCCAACGATGATCCCCCCGTCGACCCGACCCCGGTGGACCGGTCGCCGCGCACGCTGACCGTGCTGCAGACCAGCGACCTGCACACCAACATCTTCCCGTGGGACTACTTCACCGGGAAGCCGGACGCGAAGCGCGGCCTCTCCAAGGTGGCCACGCTCATCAAGCAGGAGCGCGCGAAGAACCCGGACTGCACGCTGCTCGTGGACACGGGTGACACCATCCAGGGCTCGCCGCTCGGCACCTACTACGCCCAGGTGGACAACGCGTCCAAGCACCCCATGGCCGCCGCCATGAACGAGCTGGGCTACGCCGCCATGGCCATGGGCAACCACGAGTTCAACTACGGCCAGGACGTCCTCAACAAGTTCAAGGGCGAGGCGAACTTCCCCCTCCTGGGCGCCAACGTGCGCAAGAGCTCGGACGGCTCCGAGGCCTTCACCCCGTACATCATCACCACCGTGTGCGACGTGAAGGTCGGCATCCTCGGCCTGGTGACGCCGGGCGTGGCGACGTGGGAGCGCAAGGACAACATCACCGGGCTGCGCTTCGATGAACCGCTGGAGGTCGCGAAGACCTACGTGCCGATGATGAAGCAGGCCGGCGCGGACGTGGTGGTGGTGGCCATCCACGGCGGCCCGGACAAGCAGCCGACGGGCAGCGCGACCAGCCCCGAGTCGTGGCTCGCGGACTACTCGGACGCCACGAAGTGGGCGGACCGCGGCAACCTCACCGCTGAGAACCAGGCCGTGCAGATCGCCCAGCAGGTGGCGGACGTGGACGTGCTCCTCACCGGCCACACCCACCAGCCCATCCCGAAGATGCTGCTGAAGCAGCAGGATGGCCGCGAGGTCCTCCTCACCCAGCCCAACCGCTGGGGCAGCCACCTGGCCGACGTGCAGCTCAACGTCACCTGGAACGGCGAGCGCTGGGGCGTGGACGCGCACGACTCGAAGCTCCACGCGGTGGACGAGACGGTGGCGGAGGACGCCAACGTCAAGCAGCTCACCCAGGCCGCCCACGACACCACGGTGGCCTACGTGAACCAGAAGATTGGCAGCACCACCGCGGCCTTCACGGGCGGCTTCCCCGGCCGCTACGTGGACAGCGCCCTGGCGGACCTGCTCAACATCGTGCAGGAGGAGGCCGCGAAGGAGGCCGGCTTCCCCGTGGACCTGTCCGCGACCGCCCTGTTCTCCAATGACGTCGCGCTGCCGGCGGGGGACGTCACCCTGCGGGACGCCTACAGCGTCTACATCTACGACAACACGCTGTACGTGATGGAGATCACCGGCTCCATCCTCCGGCGCGCGCTGGAGATGAACACGCTGTACTTCAAGCAGCTGGACGCGGCGAACCTGCCCGCGAAGCCCGCGGACGCGAAGGCCACCACGCCCGTGGTCGCGGACTACAACTGGGACCTCTACTCGCACATCGAATACGGCTACGACCTGACGAAGCCCGCGGGCTCCCGGCTCACGCACCTGCGCTTCAAGGGTGAGGACGTGAAGGACGAGCAGCTCTTCCGCATCGCCGTGAACAACTACCGCGGCGGTGGCGGAGGCGGGTACAGCATGTTCAAGGAAGGCCGCATGCTGTGGTCCTCCGCGGACGGGGTGCGGGACTACGTCGCGCGCTACATGCAGGAGCACCAGAACCTGTCGCCGGACGCGGTGAACACCTGCAACTTCACGCTCGCGCCGGACCTCTACGCGCATTACTTCCAGGCCACGCTCGGCCCGGCGAAGTGCGCGCCCGTCGTGCAGTGACGTAAGCGACACAGGGACGCCCGGTGGACAGCCCTCTTCCCTTGAGGGCACGTCCCACCGGGCCTCCCGCGTCCCTACGTTGCCCGCGATGGCCGACCCACGCGCGGAAGAGACGTTCCAGAAGAGCCTCCACCCGCTGACGCCGGACGGCGCCTCGCCCCGGGACGACGAGGGCTAGCACCCGGCGTCCCCTTCCGCGCGAGGTCCGCATGTCCATCCGCCGCCTGCGCAGGTTCCTCCGCGAGCCCCACTGGCTGCTCCTGGGCGGTCTTATCGTCATGGGGGGCGCGCTCGGCATCGCGCTCGCCCGCGTGCAGACGGACGCCGCGCCGGCCCTGCTCGGGCATGCCTGGCCCGGGGACGTCGACGACACCCGGGGCGCCCTGGGGGCGCTGCTCGGGTTGCAGATCACCATCCTCACCATCGTCCTGTCCCTGAACGCGCCGGTCATCCAGTCCGCGGCGAACCAGTATTCGTCACGGCTGGTCCCCATCTATTTGAAGAGCGCGCCGCTCCGCCGCGCCATTCCCTTCTTCGTCCTCTCCATCAGCTACATCCTCACGGCCATCCGGGAGCTGGGCGTCATCGAGGACGCCGGCGTCAGGCCCCGGCCCGTCCTGTCGGGAGCCATCATCCTGGTGCTGGTGGCGCTCTGCGTGCTCATCGTCTTCCTGGCCCGCACCTTCCGCTTCCTGCGGGTGGAGCGCGTGCTGGGGCTCGTGCAGGACCTGATTGTCTCCGCGACGGAGCGCCGCATCCAGGCCCGCCTGAAGCGGCTCCCGCTGGACCCGGCGGCGGTCCTCCGGCTGCCGGCGGATGCCACCTCGCTGCTGGCTGCTTCGTCGGGCTACCTCGCGGACGTCGACCTCCAGGACCTCACGCGGCACGCCCGGAAGTGGGGCGTGCGGGTCCGCATCTGCATCACCGTGGGTGAGTACATCGACCAGGAGGACGTCATCGGTTGGGTGGTGGCGGACGGAGGGGGGCCCGTGGACGCCCACGTGCTCCACGACCTCGCCGCCACGTTGAGCATCCAGTCGGCGCGCGAGCCAGACTGCGACCCCGCCCTGGGGCTGCGCATCCTCGTCGACGTCGCGAACCGGGCCCTGTCCTCGTCAGCGAACGACCCGTACACGGCGCGGCAGGCGCTCCATCAGATCCGCTCCGTGATGCGCCGGCTGGCGGGCCTGCCCCTGGGGGACTGGAACGTCGTGGACCCGGATGGCCGGGCGCGCGTGTCACTGGTGGCCATGCGGCTGCGCGACTACCTCTTCCTCGCCGTGGATGGCCCGCTCCATTACGCGGAGGGCGACCCGGAGGTGCTGGAGGAGGTGCTCCAGATTGCCCTCACCGTGGGCCTGCTCGCGCGCGACGCCCAGGACCGCGCCGCGGCACACGCGCTGCTCGCGCGCGTGCTCGCGGACGTCCAGGGCTCCACGGAGAAGGACCGCTTCCACCGCCTGCTCGCCCAGGCGGAGCGCGTCCGGGCCTCCTTCCAGGGCGAGCGCCGGACGCGCATTGAACGGGGCCGCGCGGACTGGCTTCCGGACTGAAGCGCCAACTCTCAGTGGCGGGTTTCGCGGGTGGGCTTGAAGCCCATGAGGAAGTCGATGAGCAGGCGGGCGCCGTAACCCGTGGCGCCCTTGCTGCGCCACGCGTTGTCGCGCTCGGCTTGCGCCGTCCCCGCCATGTCGATGTGCGCCCAGGGCAGCCCGTCCACGAACTCCTCCAGGAAGAGGCCCGCGGTGATGGCTCCGGCGTTGTCGCCGCCGACGTTCTTCATGTCCGCCACCTCCGACTCCAGCTCCTGCCGCAGGCGCCGGTCCAGCGGGAGCTGCCACACGGTGTCTCCGGTGCGCTCCCCCGACTCCTTCACCTGCTCCACCAGGGATGGGTCGTTGCCCATGACCCCCGCGCTCAGCACGCCCAGCGCGCGCTGACACGCCCCGGTGAGCGTGGCGAGGTCCACGATGGCGTCGGGCCTGGGCGACTGCTCGGTGGCCAGGACGAGCGCGTCCGACATCACCAGGCGGCCCTCCGCGTCGGTGTTGATGACCTCCACCGTCTTGCCGCCGCGCACCGTCAGCACGTCCCCCAGCTTCATGGCGGTGCCGGAGGGCATGTTGTCGGTGCACATCAGGTACGCCGTCACCGCCGTCCTGCAGCCCAGGGACTTCAGCGTCGTCATCGCCGCGAGGATGGCGCCCGCGCCGGACATGTCGCCCTTCATCGTCGCGTGGACCAGGTCGTTCGGCTTCAGGCCCAGGCCGCCCGAGTCGAACATGATGCCCTTGCCGACCAGCGAGACGCGGCCCAGGGGCTGGACGGCTTCTCCCCGGCTGCCTTGGGGCGTGTACGTCAGCTTGATCATCCGCGGAGGCTCCGCGCTGCCGGCGTTGACGCCCAGCAGGCCTCCGCAGCCGAGCCTGGCCAGGGCCTCGCCGTCGAAGATCTCGACCTCCAGGCCGCAGCGCCTGGCCACGGACTCGGCCACCTCCGCCAGCCGTGCGGCGGTCAGCAGGGTGGCGGGGGAGTTGGCGAGGTCGCGCGCGAACGCAGTCGCGCGGGCGTGGATGCCTCCGCGCGCCATTCCCTGCTCGACCTCCTCTGTGTTCCCGGAACCCGGGACGAGCGTCAGGGTTTCGAGCGGCGGCTCCTGCTCCGAGTGCCGCTTGTAGGGCCGGTAGCGGTAGCGGGCGAGCAGGACGCCTTCGGTCAGGGCCTGCGCGGCGAGGTCCACCGGGACGCTCCCGGTGTCCGGGACCTGGAGCGCCACGCGCTTCTGTTTCCCCACGGTCCGCGCGAACGCGGCGGCGGCATCCCGGAGCTTGCCTGCATCCAGCTGGGCCTTCGCTCCCAGGCCGACGGCGACCAGCGGCGGGCCCTCCTTGCGGGGGATGAGCAGCGTCTGACCGGCCTTGCCTTCGAAGCCCGCCGCCTTCAGGACCGCGCGGTCGAGGCCGGGGGCCTTCACCTCTTCGTCCGCTCCCACGAACGTGCCGACGCAACCGGCGTCGGTGGGGATGGTGGCTGCTACGGCGAGCTTCGTCTCCTCCGGGGGTTCAATGGAGGGTGCGGGGTGGAACTCGGCCTGCGCGCGTGAATGAAACGAGGTCAACATGGAAGCCTCCTGAGGGAGGAACTGGCCACGGCGCCAGGAGGGTGCAACATCCAGAAGCTCACTCGCCCCTGCCTCCGGGAGCGGTTTGCCGGCGGATGGGAGGTGTGGATGTTCCGCCACGCAATCCCATGAGGGGGGAAGCCCATGCGCACACTGCCGTCGAAGCGGATGTCATTGCTCACCGAGCGCGAAGCCCAGCTCGTCCTGTCCAGCGCCCCACGCAACCTGGCGGAGCTGTCGCCACGGGAGCTGCGCGGACGCATCCTGAGAGCGCGCCGCCTGATGGAGAAGTACCAGGACCAGGCGCAGCGGCAGCGCAGGGAGGCGCTCCGCAAGGAGGTGCCGTCCCGCTCCCGCCGCGCCGAGGGCGACCGCAACACCCTCCGCAAGGCCGAGTACTTCGCCCTCACCCTGGAGCGCTTCGAGAAGCGGCTCGCCCTGCTCGAGCGCAAGGCGCAGGTCCGCACCCGCGCCGCGAGCCGTCCGAGCGGCATCCGGAAGACGACGCGCGCGGCCACGGGAGGACGCAAGCCCGCGCGCCGGACGCGCGCCGCCGGCCGCACCGCGAAGGCCCCCGTCTCACGGAAGGCGTCCCGCAAGAAGCAGGGCGGGGCCCTGAAGCAGGAGCGCTTTGCCTCCCTCAAGCGTCAGTCCCACGCCTCGGCCCGGGGCCGCCGGACCCAAGCCCGGCGCGACTCGCGGCGCTGAGGGCGGCGCGCCCGGGTGACGGGAGAACGCCTCCTGCACCGCGAGGCGCTCTCCCGCGCCTACCCGAGTCCCCAGGGCAGCCCCAGCACCTGCCACGCTACCAGCAGGGCAATCCACACGGCGAAGACCACGATGACGTACGGCAGCATCAAGGCCACCACCGTCCCCACGCCCGCGTCCTTCTGGTACTTCTGCGCGAAGGTGACGATGAGCGCGAAGTAGGCGTTCAACGGTGAGATGGCATTGAACGGACCGTCACCCACGCGGTACGCGGCGAGCACGGCCTCCGGGTCCACGTTCAGCCGCATCAGGAGCGGCACGAACACGGGCGCGAAGATGGCCCACTTCGGGATGGCGCCCGTCATGATGAGGTCCAGGACGGCGACCACCAGCACGAACCCGACGAGCAGCGGCAGCGCGCCCAGGCCCGCGTGCTCCAGGGCATCCCCCACCTTCACGGCCGCGATGGTCGCCATGTTCGTGTAGGTGAACAGGGCGATGAACTGGCTGATGATGAACAAGAGGAAGATGAGGCCGCCCAGCCCGGCGACCGCCTTCTCCATGGCCTTGATGACGTCCACGCTGTTCTTGAGCGTCCCGGCGCCGACGCCGTAGGCGGCCCCCGTCACCAGGAACAGCACGGTGATGGCGACGATGAGGCCGTTCATGAACGGCGAGTCCCCGATGAGCGCCCCCGTCTCCGGATTGCGCAGCGGAGCCCCCGGGGGCAGCGCCAGCAGGCCGAAGAACACCAGCACGCCCACGAGCCCCCAGAACGCGAACTTCAACCCCCGCGACTCCTCCGGGGACAGCTTCGCGCCCGTCGTGGCCGGCTTCTCCCCCTGGTACGCACCCAGCCGGGGTTCGATGATCCTGTCGCTGATGAGCGACACGACGATGGTCAGCATCACCACCGACGCGACGGAGAACCAGAAGTTCGCCGTCAGGTCGATGGAGCGGTCCGGCGCCATGATGTGGATGGCGTCGTTGGTGATCTCCGTCAGGATGCCGTCCAGCGGTTTGATGAGGATGTTGACGGTGAAGACCGCGGCGACACCCGCGAACGAGGCCGCCAGGCCCGCGAGCGGATGCCTGCCCACGGTGAGGTAGGCGGCCGCCGCCAGGGGAATCAGCACCAGGTAGCCGGCATCCGCGGCGATGCTCGACAGGATGCCCACGAACACCAGGATGTACGTGAGGAGCCGGGCCGGAGCGACCGCCACCAGCTTGCGGATGAGCGCGCCCACCAGGCCCGCCGCGTCCGCGACGCCCACGCCCAGCATGGCGACGATGATGACGCCCACCGCGTTGAAGTCCATGAAGTGCTGGACGACGCCCGCGAACATGAAGCGCAGGCCCTCGCCCGTCAGCAGGCTCTTCGCGGCGGTGGTCGTCTCCTCCAGCTTGTGGGTCTCCGGGTTGATGGTCTCGTAGGTGACGCTCGCGCCCAGCCAGTAGAAGAGGTGGGAGAGCACCATCACGAGGGCAATCAGCGCGACGAAGATGACCGCGGGGTGGGGGACCTTGTTGCCCACCCGCTCGATGGCGTCGAGCACCCGCTCCATGCCCTTCTTCTTCGGCGGCGTGCGCTGTTTCTTCTTCGTCTCGCCCGGGACCTGGATGTCGTCGAAATGAGCCGCTTTGGCCATGGGAGTGCTGCTCCTTTCCAATCCCTCAGAGCTCCAGCTCGGCCCCCACGGTGAGCGAGGTATCCGTCCGGACCTTGCCCGCCGCGGGGGCGCTGTCGTGTTGCAGTTCGAAGTACGTGGTGAGCGCGAAGCGGTCCGTCAGGTCCACGGACAGCTTCGTGGTGGAGTCCAGCAGGATGCGCGTGTCGCCGAAGATGTCCGGCAGCAGCACGGCGTCCTCGCGCAGGTACACGTACTCGTTGATGTCATAGCGGAACGCCAGGCCCACCGCGGGCGACCACTGCGTCACATCCGGCAGGTTCTCGCGCGTGGGGGTGTACTGGAACCGGCGGTCCTTGGCGTAGCCCGCGCCCAGGTACGTGCGCAGGAAGAGCTCCTTCGCCTTCTTCTTGCGCTCCAGGAGCGTGAAGCCGGCTCCCAGCTCCACCTCGGTGCGCAGCTCCAGGCTGGCGGGGTGGTCCGTCTCCACGCCCAGGAAGGTGTAGGCGCTGAGCAGGCGCGTGAAGCGGTAGTCGCCGCGCGCCCAGCCGCCGAGCGTCAGGGCCGTGACCTCCCGCTCCTCCTCGTCCTCGGTGGCCGCGTTGCCATAGGCGCCATCCGCCTCCAGGGTGAGCGCCCATACCGGGGACTCGTACTCCGCCATCGCATCGCCCGTGATGGTGAAGGTGCGGGCGTTGCCGGTGAAGAAGGACGCGCCGAGCCCCGCCGTGCCCGTCCAGGGCCCTTCCTCCTCGTCCTCGTCCTCGGCTGCCGCCGCGACGGAAGCCGGTGAGGAGTCCTCCTCCGCTTCGGGAGGAGGCGAGGGCGTCTGGGCCAGGGCCGCGAAGAGGATGAGGAGTGGACTCATACGTGCCCTGGGGAAGGAGGAGCCTGCATGCCCCGGCGATGGGGGAGGGGCGGGCTCGGTGGTGCTCGAAGGCCTTCTCGCGTTCCACGCAACCTTCGACACGCACCGCGCGTACGGCAATCACAGGCGGGCATGCCAGGGGAAGGCACCCTCGTGCCTCTGCCCGTCAGGATGTGATGAGGGATTTGTTTCGCGGGCCCTGGCTCAGGGGCGCACGACGTCCTGGATGAACCGGCTCAGCGACTCCGCCATCTTCTGGTGCGTGGCGGCGGAGGGATGCCAGTCTTCGCCGACGCCGTCAGCGAAGGGGTTCTGCATGGCCATCACGTGGCGGTGGACCCGGGCGTCGCCCAGGCGCTGGCGCTCCGCCACGAGCTGGGAAATCCAATCGCCGACGTGCACGGACGTCACCACGCCCTGCTGTTCCTTCCGCTTGAAGCCATCCGTCATGCTGCCCAGCGTGCAGACGATGTGCGCGCGGGGATGCAGCGCGCGGAGCCGCTCCAGGAAGCTACGGTAGGCGGCCTTGAAGGCCGCTTCGTCCGGGAGGAACGCGGCGGTGCCCGCGCCCGCGAACGTGTCGTTGGTGCCGGCGTTGAGGACAATCACATCCGGCGAATCGTGGGAGAAGTCCCAGGCGGCGGGGTGGTCCGGGACGGCGCGCTCGTAGAGGGCGGGGATCAACCCGGACGTGGACAGGTCCAGGTTGCGGTACACGCCGTGGCCCGAATAGCAGACGAACACGGCCTCCGCGCCCAGGCGCTGGGCCGTGAGCCAGCCATAGGCGTTTCTGGGATTCTGGTGCTTCGACGTGAAGCCAGGCACCTTGGAGGAGGCAGTCGCCGGAACGAAGGTGGCGTCGGTGCCGTAGCCACAGGTGATGGAGTCCCCGATGAACTCCAGCTTGAGCCCCGTGTGCCGGAGGGGCGGCTCCCGGAGCTCGCCATGGACCTCCAGCGCCAGGAGCGTGCTGGCGCCCACCAGGGACTCGGTGCGCTTGAAGAGCTCCACCGTGTGCAGGCCCACGGGGAGTCCACTGGCGAGCAGGTGGCTGCCCTGACCGGGATGCACCGCGAGCAGCGTGGGCGCTGCCCCGTCCACGGAGACGTCGAAGTGGTTGGTCCCCACGTCGCCACCCAGGCCCGCGTCCTCGAGCCGGATCCGCACGGCGTCTCCCCAGAAGCGCGCGCGCACCGTCACGCCCGGATGGGAGAAGACGATGCCCGTATCGGAGCGGTACGTGCGGCCCACGTACCGCACCCGCGCGTCGGTGGCGGGAATGCTCACCCAGGTCATGGAAGGGCCTTCCGGAGTGGGAGAGGGGCGCCTGCACGCGGTCAGCGACAGGCCCAGGCCCAGGCAGACGCCAGCGATGAGGGAGCGCTCGGTCACGCGGTGCCCAGCCTACACACAAGAGGGACGCCGCCGAGGATGCAGTATCGTGGGTCGAAGGAGTGATTCCATGACGATGCCAGGACCCTTCGCGACCCTCACCTCGCTGGCCCAATGCTCCGACGCGGAGCTCGAAGCGCTGTTGGAGCAGGCCGACTTCGGAAACTTCGAGCCCGGCCGGGACCTTCCGCCGCTGCGCGAACGCTTGCTCCGGCTCGAGCGCGAGCGCGGCCTCACGGAGGTCCACCGGCGCTTCTCCGACAAGGTCCTGGCCGCGGGGGCGCGGCTCGTGGAGACCCCGCGCTACATCGGCATGCAGCGCTGCTTCGCGCTCAGCCCGGATGGACGCCACCTCGCCATCGCGAGCAACCGCCTCGATGAATCGCACGGGGGAGACGTGCGCATCTGGGAGCTGGCCACGGGGCGCGTGGTCGACGCCGTCGGCTTCGAGACGACGCTGGTCGGCTCGACGCGGGAGCCCTCCTGCCTCCAGTGGTCGCCGTCGGGAGAATGGCTCGGCGTCATCCTGGGCCAGGTGGTCATCGGCGTGATGCGGGCCTTCGCTGGGACGCTGCCTTCCTTCACCGCCGACGTCACCCGGCGCTGGGGCTCGCCGCCGGGGGGGGCTGTCATCAATCCCAAGCACGTGGAGAACACGGGGCACCTGCCGGCGTGGTGCTGGTCTCCGGATGAAACCCGGTTGTTCATCTCCACCCCCGGGCCTGATGGCGCGCTGGGCTGCATCGTCCCGTTCCGGGAGGGCGCCCGGGTCAACGAGGACAGTGAAGGCATTCGCTGGTGCCCGGCCCGGCTGGACGGACAGCCTTCGAAGTCGCGTCCGCATACCTGGGTGCGCTGGAGCCCGGACGGCTCACGCATCCAGGGCTATTGCAAAGACGAGTTCGTGCTCGAAGCGAACGCCAGCACCGCGCAGGAACCCCATCCGTCCGCCTCCTCCATCGACGTGCGGAGCGGCGACCTCGAGTACCGCTTCGATGCGCTGACGCTGCCGGTGGCCTTCTCTCCGGACGGCGCGCGCCTGGCCTACGGGGAGGAGCTGCCCCGGCTCGCCAACGGGCACACCGGCCGCGCGGTGTCCGACCTGAGCAGGGACGCCGAGCTGCGCGTTCACGCGGTCGAGGAGTATGTCTGGTCCCGCGACGGCCGGCGTCTGGCGGTGCTCATCAACAACTACGAGTTCCCCCAGGTCCTCATCTTCGAGGGCGGCAAGCGCCTGTGTCAGGTGAACCTGAAGCGCCGTTCGTTCGGGCTGGCTTCCAGGAGCGGCGACCTGGGCCGCTGGGCCTGGTCGCCGGATGGCTCCATGGGCGCATGCCTGCTGCGGGATGAGGGAGGAACGGTCGAGCTGTGGAAGGTGGGGTCCTCGGCCAAGATGCTCCGTCGGCTCGAGGGCGCCAGCGGCATCGACGGGCTGGTCTGGGGCGCGGACGACACGCTCGTGGGAACGGGGCCCCATGCCATCGCCTTCTGGGACGTGAACACCGGGCAGCTGCGCTTCCGCTCCTCGTTGGAGCTGGAGCCGGGCCGCGTGCCGCCCCCGAGCGACTGGAACCCCTGGCCGGACGAGGTCGCGCGCTTCATCCCGACCGAGCGCGGCTGGGACTTCACGCGAGCGCAGCCGGACGGCACCGTGGTGTGTCCCCCGGGCTCGCGGGAGAAGCTCGAGCCCCGGCTGATGTTCTCCGTGGGGGGGCGCCATGCCTGGCCCTGGCGCTGGGCCGAGGGGACCCGGCACGCGCGTTGGGTGGACGAGGCCCCGTGGCCCGTCGAGCCCCTGGCGGAGGCCGCGTTCGAGGAGCGGCACGTCCCCGTGCCCGAAGGCGAGACGCTGGCGGCGCGGGACGCCCGGCACGGGAAGTGGGGATTCCTGAGGCAATACCAGGCCCCCACGCGGCCCCTGAATCATTACAAGGCCGAACCCGTGTTCACGCACGGTCCCGCCATCAACCGCGCCAACCTGACGCCGTATCTCGGCAAGGGGGTGCTGCTGCGCCAGACGCAATACGGGACGTGGTACGCCCTCGGGGCCCTGCTCGAGGTCTCCGACGAGGGCATCCTCCTCCACCCACGCGCCCCCATCGGCTCGTACCGGGAGCGGCTCCTGTCGTTCCGGGACATCCTCTGGATTGGACCGGCGGTGCCGCTCGAGACGCCGGAAGGCTGATGCCAGGTGCCCACGCCGAAGCCCCAGCCGAAGTAGAGGCGGGACACGTCGGCGAGGCCCGACGGTGTCGAAGCGGCTGGGCTCCAGGTAGCTGCCCGCGCGCCGGGCGGGGGAGGAGGGACGGGGAGCGGCCATGGCGGAGCGAGCTCCCGCGGGAATACATGCCCCCTGGCGGGGGGGCCGTCGTCCCGTTCGCTGCACCCCGGAGTCCTCTGGTCGTGGCCCTGCTGGGAGAGCTCTTCATGACCGCGCCCCGGTGAGCCTCACTTCCGCTTCCGGCCACGGGACTTCGACGGCGTCGGCTCAGCCAGCGTGGCCAGGGCATCCACGAAGAGCCGGACCTTGGGAGGAAGGTTCGACCGGCTGGGATAGACGATGTGGATGGGCCGAAGCATCGCCGGCTTGGGGCCGAAGAGGACCTTCAGCCGGCCGTCGCGGATGGCCTCCTGGCAGAGGATCTCCGGCACCCGCGCGATGCCGACCCCGGCGATGGCCGCCTCGCACGCGAGCTCGCTGTCATTCACCATCAGGACCGGATCGATCCGGGACTTCACGCCCCCTGCCTCCCACGTCTCGAACGCGCTGAAGCCAATGCAGCGCGCGGAGCCAAGCTCCCTGGCGTCCGGGATGCCGTGCTTCGACAGGAAGCGGGGGCTCGCCACGAAGCGGACCGCGCCCTCTCCCAGCTTCCGCGCCACGAGCGATGAATCATTGAGCGGGCCGATGTGGATGGCGACGTCGAAGCCCTCTTCGATGAGGTGGACACGGCGGTCCGCCAACACCAGCTCCACCCGCGCCTGGGGATAGCGGCCGAGGAACTTCGAGACGACAGGGGTGAGGTAGCGCCGGCCGTAGAGCACTGGCGAGGAGACCCGGATCAGTCCGGTGGGATCCGCCTTTCCCTGCTGCACCTCGCTGTTCGCTTCCTCGATGAGCGCGGCGATGGCGGCGCAGCGCTCGGAGTACGTCACGCCGGCCCCGGTGACGCGCAGGCGCCGGGTGGTCCGCTCGAGGAGCCGCACGCCCAGCCGCTCCTCCAGATGACGGATGCGCTCGCTGACGGTCTGCTTGGTGATGCCGAGCTTGAGCGCCGCGCGGGTGAAGCTCTCCTCGCGGACGACGGTCGCGAAGAGGAGCATATCGGCCGGTGGAATCATGGCCGTCAAGATTAACCTGACAATGAGTTCGCCCGGGGCCGCATTGTCCGGGCGCTCCGGCGGCCGCATGGTGAGGCCTCACGCAACGTTCAGGAGCGCCACCCATGAAGCTCTATTTCGCCCCCCGGACCCGGGCGGTCCGTCCCCGCTGGCTGCTGGAGGAGCTCGGCGTGCCGTACGAGCTGGTCAGGCTCGACCTTGCCCGGCAGGAGAACACCACCCCTGAGTACCTGGCGGTGCATCCGCTGGGAGATCTCCCCGCCCTGGTGGACGGGGACGTCACGCTGCTCGAGTCCCTGGCCATCTGTCTGCACCTGGCCGACCGGTTCCCGGAGAAGCACCTGGCGCCGCCGGTGGGGAGCAGGGAGCGCGGTCCGTATTACGGCTGGATGGCCTTCGCCGAGTTGAGCCTCGACCCCGTGGTGATGGAGTTCTACCGGGACGCGCAGTCACCAGGCGCGCGCGAAGTCTCGGAAGGGGAGGCCGCGAAGCTCAGGGCCCGGCTCACGGCTGCTCTCGACCTCATCCAGAGGGGACTCGGCGGCCGTGAGTTCCTCGTAGGGGAGTCCTTCACCGCCGCCGACGTGGTGATGGCTTCCATCCTCCACCTCGCGAACACGCTGATGCTGCTCGGCGGGCATCCGGAGCTGGTGGCGTACGTCCGGCGTCACTCGCAACGCCCCGCGGTGCGCAGGGCCGTTGCTGGGTGAACCGCTACCAGGTCTTCGCCGCGGCGAGCGCCTTCGGCCGGCTCTGGAGGCAGCGCATCCCTTGAGTGCCAGCCCGCCGGGGGCGGCCTGCATCCGGCTCCGTCAGGGTTCGTATATGCCTTGACGGGTATATGAAGTCGTGGGCATATATGGGGCATGGAATCATCGTTCGCGATCATCGCGGAGCCGAACCGCCGGGCCATCCTCAGCCTGCTGGCGGCGTCGGAGCACTCCGTCGGCGAAATCGAGCACCAGCTGCGGATGCCCCAGACGTCGGTGTCCAAGCACCTGCGCGTGCTGCGCGACGCCGGCTTCGTGGAGTCGCGCGTCGACGCTCAACGGCGCGTCTATCGCATCCGGCCCGAGCCGCTCATGGAGGTCGATGAATGGCTCGCGCCATTCCGGCGCTTCTGGGCGGCCCACGTGGACGCGCTCGAGCGCCATCTCGACCGGATGGACCAGGAACCCGAACCCAAGAAGGGAAAGAAGCGATGAGCCACCGTGCGAAGTACACGCCCGGCCCCGCGGCCGGAGCCAGGGTCCAGAAGGAAGGCGAGAAGTGGACGCTCGTCCTCGTCCGGGACCTGCGTCATCCCCCGGCGAAGGTGTGGCAGGCGTTGACCGACCCCGCGCACCTGGCCCAGTGGGCGCCGTTCGACGCGGACCGGAACATGGCCAGCGTGGGACCGGTGAAGCTCTCCACGGCCGGTGCGCCGACGCCCATGGTCGCCGAGACCACCGTGAAGCGGGCGGAGCCGCCCAAGCTGCTCGAGTACAGCTGGGGGCAGCAGGACCTGCGCTGGGAGCTGGAGCCGACGGGCGCCAACGGCACCCGGCTCACGCTCTGGCACAACATCGACCGCGGCTTCATCTCGTGGGGCGCCGCGGGCTGGCACATCTGCTTCGACGTCCTCGACCAGCTCCTCTCGGGCGACCCCCTGGGACGCATCGTGGGGCCGGATGCGATGCAGTACGACTGGCAGCGCTTGAACTCCGAGTACGCGGAGCAGTTCGGGGTGCAGAGCCCCACCTGGAAGGCCAACACCTCGAAGCAGTGAAGGAGCAGCGCCATGGAATCGACCCTGCCGAAGCCGGCGCTCGTCGCCGCCAGGACGTCCCCCAAAGCCGTGACCGTCGTCTTCTGGATCGCCACCGTGCTCTTCTGCCTGGAGATGGGCTTCACCGCCTACGCGCAGTTGAACCTGCGGGACGCGGCGGACGGGTTCACCCGCCTCGGCTTCCCCGGCTACTTCCGCGTGGAACTGGCGTGGGCCAAGGTCCTCGGAGTGCTGGTGCTGCTCGCGCCGGTGCCGGGGCGGCTCAAGGAGTGGGCCTACGCCGGCTTCGCCATCAATCTCGTCTCGGCGCTCATCGCCCACTTCGCGGTGGGAGACGGCCCGGAGGCGTGGGCCTTCGCGGCGTTCACCAGCGTGCTCTGGGTGGGCTCCTACGTCTGCTGGCGCAACCTGAAGGGAGGACGGGCATGAAGAAGGCCGTCGCGACGGAGTCCGCGTCCGCGTTGATCGACCAGCGGATCCAGGACCTGGGAGACTGGCGTGGAAAGACGCTCGCGAAGGTGCGTGCGCTCATCCACGCGGCGGACCCCGAGGTCGTCGAGGAGTGGAAGTGGATGGGGACCCCCGTCTGGTCCCATGACGGCATCATCTGCACGGGGGAGTCGTACAAGGCCGCCGTGAAGCTGACGTTCATCAAGGGGGCCGCGTTGAATGACCCGTCAGGGCTCTTCAACTCCAGCCTCGACGGGAACGTCCGGCGCGCCATCGACATCCACGAAGGCGACAAGCTCAACGAAGCGGCCTTCAAGGCGCTCATCCGCGCCGCGGTGGCGCTCAACCTGGAGAGCAAGAGCAACAAGCCCAAGGCTTCGCGCGCGAAGCGCAAGCAACCGGCGAAGTAACTGTGAGAGGCTTACCGGACGGCCGCATCCCCTCCGCAGGAGAGCCTCCGATGCTTCGTCCCGCTGTCCTGAAGTCTTTCATCCCGTTGCCCCTGGCCACCGTGCTGATGGCGCTCGGTGTCCTGCTCCTCGCGCCGTCCGCCTGGGCGGAGAAGCCTGACAAGCCCACGTCCCGGCCCGCGGACCGGCACTACATCCGGAAGGTCGACCAGTCCTCCGTCGCCAAGGACAAGAACACGGTCGTTGAAACGCGGGTCGACGTCAGCCGGGACGTGAAGGGGATCAACGACGGCAAGGCCAAGAAGGGCCGTGAGTCGGGGAGCGTGACCTGGACGCTCAACGGCCGGACCTATGGGGCCCACGACAATGGTACGCTGTACCCCATCCGAGGCTCCGGGTTCCATGAGTTGAACCGCTCGGCCTTCAAGGCCTTGGGTGTCTACAACAAGTTCGACGACACCCCGCGAGCCAAGGAGATCCTGGACAAGATGGGGACGTCGCCGAGCGACCGGAAGGCCGCGCTCACGGCCTACAAAGCAGGTTGAGAGGAAGAGACATGCCGCCGGAAAGACAGGTTGTCGGGTTCATCGCGCGGGGGGCCGTGGGTGAAGGACGCCTCTTCGAGAGCATCGGCAGCGCGCTCGGTCTTCCTCCCGAAGGTGTGACGCGCTTCGACGTGGATGGCCCCGCGGACGCGGCGGTGCTCGTGGAGACCGCGCTCCGGTCCTCCGGTTTCCGCACGGATGTGACGCTCTACATCGATGCCTCGCGCACTCGCGGCGCAGTCGGGCTCACTTCGGTGGAGGTGGCCGCCCGGGTCGCGGCCCTGCTCGGCGAAGAGGTCCTGGTCTCGCCCCCCGCGGACGACCCGGCGGTCGCCACCTCCTGGTTCCTCATCACCCCCGACGGCAAGCGCTTCCGGGCCAGCGAAGCGTCGCCGGGCGGTGACGAGGACTCCGTGGATATCGACAGGGCTTCCCTGCGTCCCCTGTAGCGGGCGTGGTTGGGGAGCCCGGCATCACCAGGGGATGACGCCCTGGTCGTCCGAGTAGGTGCCCGTGGGGCCGTCCGGTCCGAGGAGCGCCATGCGCACGGGCGCGCGCGCGGCCTGCTCGACGGTGCGGGTGCCCTGGAAGTTGTTGAGGTCCGTGGCGGTGAAGCCCGGGCACACCGCGTTCACCTTGATGCGGGTCGACTCCAGGTCCAGGGCGAAGGCGAGTGTGATCGCATTGAGGGCCGACTTCGACGACGAGTAGACGCCGTACATCGCGCGGTACGGGTTCGCCGGGTTCGAGTTGTTCGTGAGCGAGCCGACGCCGCTCGAGACGTTGACGATGCGCCCCGCCGGAGCCTCCCGGAGGAGCGGAAGCATCGCTTGCGTGACGGCGATCACGCCGAACACGTTCGTCTCGAACACCGTGCGGAACTCGTCGAGCGGCGCGACGGTCGCACGGCCCGCCTTCGCGCGCTCCGCCAGCGGCTGGCCTGGATTGTTCGCCTGCCTGCCCGAACGGGCGATGCCCGCGTTGTTCACGAGCACGTCCAGGCGCCCCAGCTCCTGGCGGATGCGCTCCGCCGCGGCGGAGATCGACTTCGCGTCCGTGACGTCGAGCGCGAGCGCGCGGGCGTCACCGGCGAGGGTCTTCGCCGCCGCCTCGCCACGGGCGAGGTCACGTGAGCCGACGAGCACCGTGAAGCCGTGCGCGGCGAGGTCCTTGGCGATCCGCAGTCCGATTCCCTTGTTGGCCCCGGTGACGAGGGCGACTTGTTTGTCGTGCATGCCCGGGGAGATACGGGGGCGGGTGACACGCGCGCTTGGCGCTTCTTGGCGGAGATTTCGTGCCAAGAAACGCCAAGCCAGGGCCGCCAGAGCTCCTTATACACTGAGGGGATGTTCACCATCGACGCGATCCCGGTCTCGGTCCCTGGCCTGCGGGCCGTGCGCATGACGACCGACCTGCTTCGCGTCGGCATGAAGGAATTCCACGCGTCCATGCGCATCGAGCGCGGGCGCAGCGAGTGGTGGGGGCGTGGCCGGGTCTGGACTGGCGGGCCCGGCGCGATCCACCTGAAGCAGCCAGGCGACGTGCATCGCGACGTCGCGCACGACGGGACGATGACCTACCAGGCCGTCGTGCTGCCCGAGCGCGACATCGAGCGCATCCGCCATGAGGGGAAGGTCGTCGCGCATCCCCACTTCAAGCCCGGCGACGAGCGGGGCCTTTCCTTCCAGCGTCTCCACGATGCGGTCGCCGCTGGCGCGGAGCGCCTCACGCTGGAGGTCGCGGTGGTCGAAGCCGTGGAGGCGTTCACGGTCTTGAGGGGCGCCACGCCGGACCACACGCGGCCGGTGCGGCGGGCGATGGCGTACCTCCGCGAGCGGGTGGGGGACGCCATCACGCTGGATGACCTGGCGGACCATGCCGGCTACGACAAGTTCCATCTCTGCCGCGCGTTCCGCGCCCAGGTGGGGATGCCGCCGCACGCGTACCTCACGCATCTGCGCATCGCGCGGGCGAAGGAGCTGCTCCAGCGCGGCCTCCGGGCGGCGGAGGTCGCGGCGCGCGTCGGGTTCTATGACCAGAGTCAGCTGAACCGCCACTTCCGGCGCATCGTCGGAACGACGCCGGCGCGGTACGCGAGCACTCGGCCGGAGTGGAGCCTCCCGGCGTAGCCGCGTCCGATGCGCCTATGGCCGGGTGACGTGCACCAGGCTCGTCATCGCGTCCACGTAGAGGGTCGTGTCGTCGGCGTACAGCGGCAGCAGCGGGGTGACCGACACCTGGTTCAGCTTCGTCTTGCGGACCTGCTGGGTCTCCGGGTCCTTGAACACGGCGTAGGGGACATCCTGGATGACGTAGGGCTCCCCATTCACGTGGCCGATGATCATCAGCACATGGCCGGGGACGACGACCAGGTCGCCCACCTCCGCCTGCTCCAGCGCGCTCACCCGCTCGGCGTGTGAGTCCTTCGCCGTGAAGAGGCGGTGGTTCAGCGCCGCGCTCTTCCCCTGCATCCCGGAGTTGGGCGGCAGCACCAGCCCCATGCTGCGGTACACCTCGCTGGTCAGTCCGCTGCAGTCGCGCGCATTGAACTGGTGCCCCCAGCCGTAGCGCTCGCCGAGGAACTTGAATCGAGCCGCACGGCATCGGGAGACGGCGCGCGGCGGATCCAGAACTCGGGCGTCAGCATGTCTTCGCTGAACGCCGGCACCCCGGACGGAGACACCGCGAGCGCGGACGGCGCGGCGCAGGCTGAGAGGCTGGCCGCGGCCCCCATCACCGCGAGCGAGAGCGCCCGCATGCGCCACGGATGAGGAGAGGGGAAGGCCAGTCTGCTCATGGGTTCTGCTCCCGCTCGAGGGTCGGTTGCTCTCCTATCGGAAGAACGAACGCTCCGCGGGCGCTATTTCGCAGGAGGTTCGCTGTGGCCCAGGTTGCGGTCCACCACGGTGAAGCCGGAGGACTGATAGAGGGCGACGGACGCCGGGTTGTCCTCGAAGGCGTACACGATGGCGCGCCGGGCGCCCATCCGGGTGACCCAGCGGCCCGCCGCCCGAGGCCGACAGCGCTCCGACAATTGCATCCGACGAAGGCCCGCTGTTGCCAGGCACGCGGGTGAACGTGCCGCCCGCGAAGCTGAAGGAAAAGGGCTGTACCCGCATGGTAGGGATTGAGCTGGCTTTGACGCGCCACTGCAAAAGAGGCGGGGCCCGGTGCGCGAAGCGGGAGTGATGACGGCTGTCCTGGCACTGGTGACGGCAGTCACCAGGTCTCTGGCTCCACCAGGGACGTCGCGCCCTCCAACCCCTTGGAATCACGGGCCACACCGTTCGGCCAGGGCCCGGCATGACGGGTGCAGTAGGGGAAGGCATCGCTGTTCTGCTCCCCCTTCGACGTACTCCTGAGGTTCCTCCCATGGCCCGTCGCATTGGTTCGTCCCTGTCCCGCTCCTCCACCCTCCCGACCTCCACGGCGTCCAAGCCCAAGCCGCCGGCGCGCGCGTCGACGCTGCCCGCGCCGACGACGGCCACGAAGCCCACTGCCACGAAGCCCACGGCGACGACGCCGGCCGTGACGGCCACGAAGCCCACGGCGACGACGCCCGCCGCGAACACGGCGACGCCGCCGAAGCACGCGGGGGCTCCCGAAGGACAGCCGTCCTACAGCCCGTGGTCGCTGAACTCAGGCACGGATGTGTCGGTGAGCGGCGGTGACAACAAGCTCACGGCGCCCGCGGCCGCGAAGCAGACCATGTTCATCGACAAGCCGGCCACGCCCTACCAGAAGGACACCTTCGGCGGCGGCCGGCTGAGCGGCAACATGGGTTCGATGCAGGCCTCCACCACCAGCCACAGCGGCGGTGGCGTGCACCACTACTCGGCCCAGGCCGAGGTCCAGGGGCCCAACGCCTCCTTCGACTGGCAGAAGTCGCACGCGGGCCGGATGGGCGTGTCGAGCGCGCAGGTCACCGGCGAGGCCAACTCCTTCAAGGCGCAGGCCCAGGCGGGTGTGTCGGCCGACACGGGCTCGCACGCCTACACCGCCGCGCTGACGGCCAAGGCGGAGACGGGCGTGGGCGTCACGGCGAGCGCGAACCACGACTTCAACCGGCACGTGGGCGGCTACGTGAAGGGTGAGGCGAAGGCCGGCGCCTCCGCCTACGCCGAGGGCGTGGCCACCCTCGACCCGAGGACGGCCACGGCGATGGTCTCCGGTCAGGTGGGCGCGGGCGCCACGGCGGGCGTGTACGGCACGGCGGGCGGGCACGTGGGCCGGGTGCACGGCTCGGTCACCGCCGGCGCGGTGGCGGGCGCTTCGGCCCAGGCCGGCGGCAAGTTCGGCCTGGAGAATGGCTTCCTCAAGCAGTCCGCGGACGTGAACACGGCCATGGGCGTGGGCACCCACGTGAAGTCGGACGTGGCGGTGGACCTGCGTCACCACATCAAGCCGGGCATCGCCTCGGGCCTGCGCCCCGGCCTCGGCACCGCGATGGGCGTGCCCGCGCCCGCGATCGCCATCGAGCCCGAGAAGTCGGGCATCGAGAAGCTCTTCGCCAAGGCCTTCGGCAGGGAGTGACCTGTCCTCGTCAGCCGCTGACGAGCCCCAGGTTCATCCAGAAGATGCGGGCGTTCCTGGAGGACTCCTTGGCCCTCCAGAAAGGCGCTCGGAACGTGGCCCGCGCGGTACATGGCGAACCGCCTGGCCGCTGCCCGCGTCGATGTCGTAGCCGCGAGCCCCCTGCCGTGGTACCCAGCCGGCAGCCACTTGACGCTCCGATGGCGGTGCGACGTTCCGTCGCGACCGTAGGGTGTCCTCGGGTGGCATTCGCCGGCTGGCGCCTCCCGGGTCATGACCCCGTTGTCTCTGGAGGCCCCCATGTCCACGTCCGAACTGCCCGTCCTCGAGTTCATCCTCACGAACTACAAGAACTTCAACGCCCGCGCGACGCGCGACGCGCTCCTGTCCTACTGGGAGCACGTGTCGAGCGGCGGCCGGATGTTCTGGAGCGTCGCGGGCGCGATGTCGTCCGCGCAGCTCGGCATCACGCTCGCGCCCGCCATCCGCTCGGGCCTGATTCACGGCCTGTCCGTGACGGGCGCCAACCTGGAGGAGTCGCTCTTCCGGCTCGTCGCGCACACGGCGTACAAGGACTTCCCCGAGTACCGCTACTTCACCAAGCAGGATGACACGCGCATCCTCGAGCAGCGGATGCGCCGGGTCACCGACACGAGCATCCCCGAGGACGAGGCGTTCCGGGCGGTGGAGAAGATCGTCGTCCCCATGTGGAAGAACGCCTCCGCGAAGGGCGAGCGCCGCTTCTGGCACGAGTACTTCTACGAGCTCATCCAGGTGCTGGAGCCCTCCGCGTACGAGGGCGACCCGGAGGCCTGCTGGCTGATGGAGGCGGCGAAGCGCAAGCTGCCCATCGTCGTCCCGGGCTACGAGGACTCGACGTTCGGGAACATCTTCGCGTCCTACGTGAAGACGGGCGACAGCAGCGCGAGCATCGTCAAGTCCGGCATCGAGTACATGGCCGACTTCTACGACCGCTACGAGGAGCTGTCCGCGGGCCAGGGCGTCGGCTTCTTCCAGATTGGCGGCGGCATCGCCGGTGACTTCCCCATCTGCGTCGTGCCGTCCACGAAGTACGACCTGCAGAAGCCCGTGAAGCCGTGGGCCTACTTCTGCCAGATCAGCGACTCGACGACGTCCTACGGCTCGTACTCGGGCGCCACGCCCAACGAGAAGATCACCTGGGACAAGCTGACGGAGACGACGCCGATGTTCGTCATCGAGTCGGACGCCACCATCGTCGTCCCGCTGATGCTCCGCGCGCTGCTGGAGTGCCAGGGCAATCCGGAGGCGGCGAACGCGCTCATCGCGAAGCACCGGCGCTAGTCACGCGCGAACCGCGGCAGGGCCCGGAACACGTTGGGCCCTGCCCGGGTTTCATCAGGGGCCTCGCTTAGAAGCGGGCGAGGAAGGCGTCATTGCCGCCAGCGCTGGTGTTGCCGCCGAGGCTTCCGCCGGTCTGTCCGGCGACGTAGGCATTGCCGGAGGCGTCCACGGCCACGCCGCGGGCGATGTCCTGGCGCGAGGTGCCCAGGAGCCGGCTGCCCAGCTTCGTGCCGAGCGCGTCGTAGCGGGTGAGGAAGGCATCGGAGGCGCCCGCGGACGCGATGCCGTCCAGCCCGGCGGTGTAGCCGGCCACCTGCACGACGTTGTCCGGGCTGACGGCGACGCCGAACGCGTAGTCGGGCTGCCCGCCTCCGAGCATGCGGCTCCAGTCGCGGTTGCCGGCGCTGTCGTAGCGGGCGAGCAGCACGTCGATGGTGCCGTTGTTGGCGTTGCCGTCCAGGCTGCCGAACGTCTCGCCAACGAGGTAGACGCCACCGTCCGGACCCACGGCGACGCCCTTGGCGTCATCCAGGTCGCCCGCGTCAACCTGCCGGACCCACTGCTGGACGCCGAGGATGTTGAGCTTGAGCAGGAAGATGTCGCTGCTCACCGCCGGGGTGGTGCCGTCGAGGCTGCCGAAGGTGTTCCCGACGATGTAGACCTCATGGCCCGGCGTGACGGCGATGCCGCGCGCCGTGTCGCCCGCGGAGGTGCCGTACTGCTGGAGCCAGTACGGGTTGCCCGCCGTGTCATAGAGCCCGGCGATGATGTCGTAGTTGTTGGGGTTGCCGCCGTTGGCGAAGCTGCCGCCGGTGTAGCCGGTGACGTAGAGGGTGTCGTCCGCGCCGATGGCGATGCCGGTGGCGAAGTCATCCATCTGCGTGCCGTTCTGGCGCAACCACAGGCGGTTGCCGGCGGCGTCATACTTGGCGATGAAGAAGTCGAAGCCGCCCGCATTGGTATAGAAGTCGAAGCCGCCGTAGGTGGTGCCGGCGACGTACGCATTGCCATCCGCGTCGGTGGCCACGGCGGTGGCGCGGTCCGCCCCGGGGGTGCCCAGCTGGCGGACCCACTGGAGGTTGCCGGCGGTGTCGTACCGGGCAATGAACGCGTCCTGGCCACCAACCTTCGGGTCGGCGCCGAGCTGGCTGGTCGTCTGACCCACCACGTAGACGCTCGCGCCCGACACGGCCACGGCGTTGGCCTGCTCATCCAGGTTGGCGCCGAGCTGCGCCACCCAGGACGGGGCCGGAACCTGGGCCGCGGCGACGGAGGGGATGCCCGCGGCGCCGACGACGCCCGCGAACCCGAACATGCTCAAGAGAAGGTGTTTCATCACGAGCTCCATTTCTCAGTGGGGGACAGCGCCGCGGCGTCATGGGGGGAAGTCTGACGACACGGCATCCTTGCAAGACCACGAGAATCGAGCGCGCGGAAGATGGGTAGAGAAAGACACGCATGCGACCGTGTCTGACTTGAGCGAGGACGTGAGCTGTCGACGCGTCAGGTCATCTCGCGACGCTGACGTACCCAGGCCTCGAAGCTCATGGGCGAAAGGCCGTAGGCGCGCGCGATTTCGGGCCGTGCCAGCAGCGGGGCGACGTTCATGTACGTCATGCCTTGCGCCACGCCCGGATGCAGGCCGGCCGCGACGGCCTCTTCAATCGTGGAGGACCAGGCGACGTACTCCTTGCCGTCGACGCGCGAGAGGACCTCGGTGATTTGGGGGAGCGTGAGCACGTCACCCGCGAGCTCCAGCGTCACGCCATGGAACCTCGCGGGGTCGTTGATCGCCGCCGCGGCCGCCTTCCCGATGTCCTCGGGTGCGATCAGCCCGATGGGCTTGTCGGCCCTGACGACCGTGAGCAACCGGCGCCCGTCGACGAAGCCGGCGGGATCCAACATCGGGTGGTCCATGAAGGTGGCGGGCAGGATGACGGTCCAGTGCTGGAAGCCCGCGGTGCGGACGAGGTCGCACGTGGCCAGCTTGTTCTCCCAGTACTCCTCGTGGAACTTCCAGCGCCCCTCCGCCCAGCCCTCGACGTCGCGGTGGGCGCCGACGCCGGACGTCGCGGTGTGCACGAACGCCCCGACGCCCTCGGTGAGCGCGGCCTCGACGAGGTTCCTCCCTTGCTGACGCTCCTTGCTGAAGTCGATGCCGGTCGCGGTGACGATGGGGGACTGCATGGAGAAGACCGCCCGCGTCCCGGCGCAGGCGGCGCGCAACGACGCCGGGTCGTCCAGGTCCCCGACGACCACCTCCGCGCCAGCCGCCGCGAGGGCCCGGGCGTTCGCCGTCTCCGGATTGCGCACCAGGACGCGCACCTTCGTGCGGCCCTCGGCCAGCAAGGCCCGGGCGGTGGCGCCACCCTGGCGTCCTGTGGCGGCGGTGACGAGGACGACATCGCTGCGGCTCATCGGCGGCTCCTTGGTAAGTGGGGGACCCCACCGTTTATGCCCGTGTTAAATACGGAGGGGGCCCCCGTTTGTCAAAGAGAAGGGTCTTGTGAAGGGGAGTGCGCCGTGGAGCAGGTGAAGCGGTTGCGCGCGGATGGGCGACGCAACCGGGAGCGGATTGTCGAAGTCGCCGCGGAGCTGGTCGCCAGGGAGGGCGCGCAGGTGTCGCTCGAGGAGATCGCCCGGCAGGCAGGGGTGGGCTCGGCGACGCTGCACCGGCACTTCCCGTCGCGGCAGGCGCTGCTGGAGACAGTCTTTCGGGATGGCGTCGCGCAGCTCTGTGCACGGGCCGCCGCGCAGCCGGGCAAGGCGCCCGCCGCCGAGTTGGCGGACTGGCTGGAGGAGGTGACGGTCTACACCGCGACCCATCGCGGGCTCGCCGCCGCGCTGCTGGCCGGCCCGGAGGGCCTCTCCGCCGAAGACATCTGCTGCACCGACATGCTGCTCAACGTGGTGAAGGCGCTGGTGGCGCGGGCGTCAGCCGTGGGGGCGCTTCAACCGGGCGCCACGGCGGAGGACCTGGTGCTGCTGTCGAACGCCATCGCCGTCGCGAACGAAAACGATCCGACCACCGCGCGCCGGGTACTGCGCCTCGCGCTCGCTGGCATCCGGCGCTGAGCGCATCGCCAGGGCTGCTCCAGGCCACGCACCGCGACGGCCGAAGCGCCATGCAACGGCGCGCTCCTCGACATCGGTGACAACTGGAGCTGGGGGCAAAGACAAGGGGCCGGGAGCCCCATCTTTGTTCTCAATTCTGGCTTTGGAGAGAAATCCTCTTCCTCTCGTACACGTCTCAGCCTGGAGTCGCTGACGACTCCACTACCAGGCCGCCGCCATTCAATGTCATCATTGGATACGGTAAGCGAATCAAACTACAACTGTGGGAGTCAGGTGAGGCTCTCGCCAGGGGGGAGCATGAAAATCTACGCGCTTGCTGCGATTGTGTCTTTTCTGATCGGGACCGGGGCACTCGCCGATGAGTCTCCGGACGCAGGGCCTCCCTCCGCCATTGCCGCACTCGCGGCGGCGGCGGATACACCCACCGCCAACGCAGCGGATGCAGGGGTGTTCGCTCAAACACTGCAGACCTTTGCTGGATACGAAAACCTCAACGCGACGGCGGCACGCCAGCCGATAGACACGGTCGTTGTCAGCCGATTGGTGAGGCAACGGCTCGGGCGCGTTCAGGCCGAAGTCCTGCGGGATGCCTTCCGAGGTGTCATCCCCTCCGAGAACCCCGCAGTGGGCGATGTCCTCGACGCCGTCGCCGCCTTGATCGTCGAACTCGCTGATTCCGAAACGCAAGCCCAGAACCTCCTCTCGTCCCTGTCCCGCTCATCCGCGGCAATCGCCTTGTCGGTGCTCGTGCCGGATGCACAGGGATGCGCCTGCGCCGGAGATCAGGAGGGCAAGCTCTGCAACGCGCGCATCGAAGCTGCCTATGAGGGCCTGAGTCAGTCTGCCCGCCTCAAGGTCCTGGGATTCCCTTTCGCCGACGGCAAGTTCTCTGGCGACTCGAACCTGCAGGACAAGTGCAAGGCCTATAGCAACGGCATCGCGGTGATGATCGACACGGCCCTCGTTGGACTTCCGCTGAGCAGGCTCAAGGAGCATCCGGCCAAGCTCCTGTTTCAGGATGTACTCAACCACGCGAATGCACTGGCTACGGATTGCAGCAACGTGGCCGGGTTCGCCGAGGCCAGCGATGAGGTCGACCTGTCCTCGCTCTCCACCGTGGACCTGGCCGGTCTGTCGCGCTATGCGGACGCGCTCGTGGGGGTGGCGCCCGCGCCGGGTTCTGCATGCCAGAAGAGCCTGCGTGCATTCCGGGCCACGCTTACCGCGTCCGGCCTTCTGGCTGCGAACAAGCACTTTGGCGAAACTGCTTCACCCAAGCTCGATGCACTCGTGGCGACCATTGAGCGGAGCCGGGTGCTGCTGAAGAACGCCATCGTCGGCTATCCCATGGAGGCAGCCCTGCTGCCCCTGCGGCGCCTCGTGGACGGGGGGCAGCTGCGGCGCGGAGAGGTGCTGGAGATACTTGGCGGGGTCAAGCGGGCACTTGAGTCAGCACCGAAATACTCCTCTTCCACGACTGTCAAACCCGTGGTGGACGCGCTCTTCGATGAATTGCCGCACGTCATTCGCGAGGATACCAATACGCGAATCGGTGTCCGCCTCGATGTCACCTCACTCGGCAGCCGGATGGTGGCCCGCTATATCGACACCCGGCGCGACGGTTTGTACCTTCGCGCCACGGTGGGCGTGGGTTACCTGGCTCTCCCTGGGCTGAAGGGAGCTTCCGACTTGCGGCCCCTGGTCTACGAGGAAGTGGGAGTGGGGTACCGCTGGTCTACTGGCGGGGGGCGGCTGCTCATCGGACCGCATCTGGCCGCCTCCGGAATCCTCAACCAGTTTGTGCTGGAGGAGAGTACCGGAAAGGGAGTGCTCGGCCTGGCCGGCGTGTCCGTCAACATCTACAAGCTGGTGGATGTTTCGCTGAATGCTTCGTACCTCTTTGCCTCCGACCAATTGAACAACCAGTTCGGAGTGGTGGTGGGGCTTCAGATCCCCTTGATGGACTACATCGGGGCGCTGGGGTCCTCGGGCTCAGTAGAAGGGGAATGACATGAGCGCTCTTTCCTTCCTGGTCGTACTCCTGGCTCAGGCTCAGCTGGAAAGGACCAGTATTGACGAGGGGGAGGGCAGCATGCGCTCCGAGGAGAGAGCGGTTCTCGAACAGCTGCGGGTCAGCAAGCGGATTGAGGGATTGTCCATTCCAGAAAAGGTGTTCATCTTCGACGGCACGCCCGCCGCGCAACCGCCGGGCCGCACGGCATCCTTTGTTCCACGGAGCATCATTGATGCGCGCATTCGGCGTCTGCGATCAGTGGTGCGACTCACGGACGCCCTCGGCGAGCTGCAATGTACTGGGACGCTGGTACGTCGAGAGGGGCTGCCCCCCGCCATCCTGACCGCCGCCCACTGCCTCTTTGATACACAGAAGCGTTCGGACACGAACCAGGTCGCGCTTGGGAGCCCTCGAACCGAACTCTGGGTCAACGGCCAGCGGATGCTCCTGGATGCGAGGCTGGTCACGGTACCCGCCGGATTTCGCACCTGCGCGACCCAGCGGCTCACGTTTCGCGAGTGCGTCATGGTCCGTCATCAGCCAGATGTCGCCTTCATCACCGCGCCCCCCAGGCTGGTGCTGGGGCCCAACGCGCCAGAGCCGTGGAACGTGGCTGGCGAGGACATGATGACCGGGCTCGTGGTCGCACTCGGATACGGGCTGAACCGGATGGAATTGCCCGACGAGGTCCTTCGGGGAAACCTGCGGACGACCGATGAGGCGCCGGGGTGTGCCCGCTGGGCCAATGAGGCGGGCAGTGGGCAGATGGTGGATTTCGGCGACTCCGGGGGGCCGGTCGTCACCTCGCAGGACGACGAAGCCCTGATGAAGGCCACGCCCACGGTCATCGGAGTGGTGAGCGGGCAGCTCGCTCCCGGCCCATTCACTCTCACAGAGACGCCCGAGCAGGTCGCCCGATTCCGGGCGCGTCTGCAACGTCCCGGATTGGAGTGTGTGCAGCCATGAGCAACGGCGTGGGGTGGAAGCTCGGCGGCGCCATCACCCCCAGCACGAAGCCCAGAAGGCGGTGCTGGGGGGATGGGCGCTCCAGAAGGTCGTGATGGAACGCCTCGACTACGGACCGGAGGCGGGGCAGGTGGCGGGCTCGAGGTAGAAGGCTTCCCACGAGGTGGCGTCGGCGGGATTGCAGATGCCCACGTTGCCGCCGTTGCCGCTCTGGATGGGAGCGCCGGGGGTGTTCTCCTTCCAGTTGCGCGCGGTGCCTGTCGTCGCTTCGAAGCCATAGCGATTGCGCCCGCCGAAGACGCCGCAGGCGTGGCGGGTGAACGCCTCCGCCGTGCCGAGCGAGGCATTCACGGTGAGCTGGTCCGCGACCACCGCCACGTACGCGCCGCTCGCTCCCTTGAGCTTGTATTTCGCGCCGCTGGTGACGAGCTCGAAGACCACGCCACCGGCCTGCGTCGCGCCGAGGGCGGCCACCTTGCCCGCGCCGTCGACGGTGAGCCACAGGTCGGTGCGCTCGCTCTGGATGCGGAAGCAGCCCGCGCTGCCGCTGGCCTCGGTCTGGCAGGCCGCATCGCAGCCATCGCCCGGCTGGGTGTTGCCATCGTCGCATTGCTCGCCGCTCTCGACCGCGCCGTTGCCGCACACAGGGCCGCTGCCGCCGCCCGGGCAGGCCACCGGTTCGAGATAGAAGCCCTCCCAGGCGCCGCCATCGGCCGGATTGCAGGCGCCGCCATTGCCGCCGTCACCACTCTGGATGGGCCCGCCCGTCGTGGTCTCCTTCCAGTGGGGCGCGCTCCCCACGGAGGCCCGGAAGCCGACGCGAGTGCGCCCGCCATAGCCGCAGGCCAGCTGGGTGAACGACTCCCCGCTGGTGAAGTTGGCGCCCATCGTGAGCTGGTTCGCCACCACCGTCAGGAACGCGTCGCCAGAGCCCTTGAGCTTGTACTGCGTGCCGTTCGGAACCAGCTGGAAGATCTGCCCGCCCGCCTGCGTCGTGCTGCCGGCGATGACCTTGCCCGCGGTGTCGACGGTGAGCCACTTGTCGCTGCGCTCGCTTTGAATCTGATAGCAGCTCCCGCCCGAGGTCTCGACGAACAGGGCGGTGTAGGTGGCCGCGCTGGCAGGCGTGATGAAGGTGTGGGATTGCGCGCCGCCGTCCGACCACGACGAGAACGCCCAGAACCTGCCGTTCGCATACTGCGGCGACTCCACGCCCACGGAGCGGATGACCCCGACCACGCCCGTCGTCTCGTGCGGCGCCGGGACCGGCCGCCCGTCCATCAGGACCTGAAGTCCGCTCGGCACGCTGGTCACCGTGAGGGGGACCGTGACGGGGTGGACGTCGCGATACGTCGTGTGGGTGAGGCCAATCGAGTCGCGCACCGTGAGCCGTAAGCGATACCAGACGTTGGCCGAGCTCTCGCCGATGCTCGGGATGAGCCAGCTCCCGCTCGCGATGCCGGTGGTATCGGCCATGGCCGGGTGCGTGTGCGTGTCGTGATGGAAGGTGATGTTCCAGGTCATCGCGCCCGGCGGCAGCGCGCCATCCTCCAGGTCGCTGGCCGAGCCGGAGAACGTCAGGTTCGTGGCCGCGGTGTAGGTCGCGCCCGTGGCCGGCGTGACAATCGTGGCCACCGGCGGCTTGTTGGACGTCACCGTCAGCACGGCCTCGGTGCTGGTCGTCGAACCCAGCCCGTTGGTCACGACCACGCGGAAGCGCGCGCCGCTGTCGGTGAGCTGCGCGGCGCTCAGCTCATAGCCCGGAGAGGTCGCGCCGGGGATGTCCACGCCGTTGCGCTGCCACCGGTAGGTGAGAGGCGGCTCGCCGCTCGCCGACACCGTGAAGGTCGCCGGATAGCCGACCGAGACCAACGTGTTCGCCGGCTGCTGCGCGATGCTCGGCGGCAGCGAGGCCGTGTAGGCGATGCGGCCCACCTGGCCCGCGCCGCGCGCCAGGTAGTAGAGCGCGCCATCGGGCCCGACATCGAGGTCCACGGGCCCCGCGGCGGCCGTCGCGAACAGCGAATGCGCACCGGTGTTCGGGTCGATGCGGGAGATCCAATTGTTGGTGTAGTCCGCGAAGAAGTACTGGCCGACGTACGCGCTGGGAAAGGCCGTGACGGGGGGATTGTAGAAGGCACCGCCAGCGATGCAGTTGCCGGCGGCCGTGCCAGCGCCATGCGGGTACGCGAAGAACGGCTGCGTGAGCTCCGGGCGGTTGGTGAAATAGCCTTCCGTCATCGGCCAGCCGTAGTTGGCGCCGGCCTGGCCGCGGTTGATCTCCTCCCAGCCGCCTTCGCCCACGTCGTTGATGAACAGGACTCCCGTGCCGGGCTGCACGTCGAAGGTGAAGGGGTTGCGCAGCCCCATCGCCCAGGTCGCCTTGGCGAGCCCGGTGGCGGTCGCATAGAAGGGATTGTCCGTGGGGATGCTGCCGTCCGGGTTGAAGCGCAGCAGCTTGCCGAGCGGCGTGTTCAGGCTCTGCGAATTGGAGGAGACCGCGTTCTCTCCGACGGAGACATAGAGCTTGCCGTCGAGCCCGAAGCGGACCGCGCCACCGTTGTGATTGGCGGCGTCCAGCGTCGGAAAGTCGGCCAGCACGAGCTCGCTTCCGGGAACCACCACGTTGCCGTTGGCGGTGAAGCGGCTGACCCGGTTGTGGATGCTGCCCGCGACCGACGTGTAATAGACGTAGAGATAGTGGTTGCTGTCGAAGTTGGGGTCGAACGCGACGCCCATCAGCCCACGCTCATTGTCGGTATCCACGGCGAGCGTCATGAACGGCGTCGCCAGGAGCTGGCCGTTCACGACGACCCGCAGCGAGCCATTCTTCTCCGAGATGAACAGGCGCCCGTCGGGCGCGAAGGTCATGGTCGTGGGGCCCTGGAGGCCACTGACAAAGACCGAGTCGGCGAAGTTGGGCTCTTGAATGACCGCAGCCGCTCGCGCGACCGCCAAATCCGGCGGCGGCTCTGTCGCGCAGCCTACGAGGAGGGAGAAGACCGCGCACACGACGAATCGGACATGCGTTCCTGGCATATTCCTGGTTTTACACTGAAAGCCTGTTCGGCTGGGGCGATTCAACCATTCGGCAATGGATTCCCCCGCTCATCGTCATAGGTGCAGCGAATCTCGCGGCATGCATCAGGGGGGGGCGGCTCACATGGACGGAATCTCTCGTTTCTCATCGGCTCTGAATGGTGTCCGGACGTCTTCGGTCTCGGAGACGGTCTCTCAACCAACGACGTCCCAGGACTCCACCGCCGAGCGCATGCTTCGCGAGCTGTTCTCCCGCAGTAGCTTCGAGCCGCGGTCCTGCCCGGCGACGACCTCGTCCTTCAGGGCCCTGTCCCAGCCCACGCCTCCTCCGGACGTGTCCAACCCGTCCGTCAACGATTGGCAGGTCTACTGCGAGCAATTCAAAGGCAATGCCGAGGCCGAGCTCAACCGCAAGCGCGGCACCACCCTGCCGGACGTCGCCGCCGACCAGGTCATGCATGGCTCCCGCTCGCCCATGTATGCCGCGGGCCGCTCCACCGTGCCCGGCAACGAGAACATCCCCGCCTTCTTCCAGGACTTCCCTGCCACCGGTGAGCGGCAGATGCAGCTCTACACCTTCTGCCGCCCATCTCCGGGCCAGGCCCTGGACCCCTCGAACCGCAACCAGTGGGTGTCCTTCGAGGTGCATGGCGACATCTGCAAGGCCTACTCGGACAACACCTTCACCCACGGCCGCCAGGGCACCAACTCGCTCCTGGGCTACCCCAACTCCGGCCTCGAGGACGGCGTGAAGGCCCGCCCGCCCTTCCTCGATGAGCCGATGGTGAAGGCGTTCCGTGACGCCCGGGTCGCCGCCGGCAAGCCCGACATGGTGCCCTTCCAGGAGTTCCAGAACGGCTACCTCGTCGACCTCGGAGGCAAGGTGCAGGCCTTCTCCAAGGAGGGACAGCCCCTGGGCACCGCGTGGCCCGGCGGGGACATGTCCGCGCCGGCGACGCAGGGCCCAGGGGGCGTCCAGACGCCTACGGGCCCCTACGGCACCACGGGCCCGAACGACGGGGACACCTCCTTCGGCAACGCGACGGTGCAGATGGGCACCTCCGCGAGCCACGGCGGCGCTGTCACCAGCCTCGTCTACGACGGCAAGGAGTACATCAACAACAAGGACCATGGCCGGCAGATGCAGGTGGCCTTCTCCCTGGACGGCTACGACGAGGCCCTGATGCCCACCGAGGCGGGGAGCCACCGGAACGGCACGGACCCCATTTCCACGACGAAGGTGGTGGGCTACGGCGCGCAGCCCGGCAGCATGACCAGCACCGTGCACCCCGCCTACTGGCTGGAGCCGGGAGAGGAGGCGGGCCCGTACAACAGCGTTCCCAAAGCCAAGAACACGACCCTGGTGTCCGACGACCTCATCACCAAGGACATCACCGTCGGCGTGGGCGGTCACGACAACGTCATCCAATACGACAGCCACATCCACCTCGCCGCCTCCCACGACAAGCTCTATGCCGAGGTCCCCACCACCTACGTCAACGGCGAGTTCGAGAGGCACTACCGCTTCGACCCGGCGACGGGCGAGTCGCGCGAGTACCCCCGGGTGCACTCGGAGCCCCCGAAGCCCCCGGAGGAGAGAAAGGGCTTCCCGGACGAGGGGGGCAACGTGCCGCTCATCGTCGCCACGAAGGGGGGCGAGCATGCCATGGCCATCTGGTCGCCGGACGAGGCGCGCTCAGACCTTCAGTACCGCCTGCACCAGTTCGACCTCGACGACCCTATGGACGACTGCACCAAGCTCGGCGTCACCTTCGGCATGTCGGAGGGCGTGCCCACTGACATCCAGACGCGGTCCTACGTCATCGTCGGCACCGTGGAGGAGGTGAAGGCCCGGCTCGCGGAGCTGTACAATCAGAACCCCACCGGCGTGGAGCGCAGGTGGCCAGAGGACGTTCGCTGACGTCCTGAGGAGGTCGTCCATGCATCGCGGTTCCTGCTTGTGCGGCGCGGTCCGCTTCACCGTGGAGGGCGAGCTGCCCGCCCCTGACGCCTGCCACTGCGGCAAGTGCCGCAAGCAGTCGGGCCACTACTTCGTCTCGACCGACGTGCCGCGCTCGGCCGTCACCATCGAGGGCGCGGACAAGGTCAACTGGTTCCAGTCGTCCGAGAAGGCGCGCCGCGGGTTCTGCTCCGTCTGCGGCTCGTCACTGTTCTGGGACCCGCTCCACCGCGATTGGATTGGAATCGCGATGGGGGCCTTCGACACGCCGACCCACACCCGCATCGCGGTCCACGTCTACATGGCCGACAAGGGCGACTACTACGAGGTCGCGGATGGGGTGCGGCAGTTCGACACCATCCCTCCGAGGCCCTAGCGATTCGACGTGCTCGCGATGGCGGCCGCCGCCGCGAGAGTCGTTTCGATGTCGTGGCGATTGACGAATAACGAGTCCTGCATCCGGACGCCTGCTTCGACTGCATCAGCGCTCTGTCGGCCTGTCCTGCTTCTTCACATCCACCTCACGAGGAGGGAGGCTATCCCCCAGAAGAGAGGTGTCCCAGGAAGCCCTGGGGCGGAGGCCCCGCGACTTCGGCTCTGATGGAGGAGGCTGACGCGTGCACGAGTACGATTTGATCGCGGACTGGTATGCATCCCACCGCGCAGGCCCCATGGGCGTCCCGGAAGTGACCGCGCTCGCGGCCTCACTCCCAGCCGGTGCCTCGGTGCTGGACGCCGGCTGCGGCACGGGACTGCCGCTGACGCGGGTGCTGCTGGAGCACGGCTGCCAGGTGATGGGCGTGGACAGCTCCCGCGAGCTGCTGGCGCGCTTTCAAGCGAACTTCCCCTACGTCCCGGTGCGCTGTGCGCCCATCCAGTCGTGTGAACTTCAGGAGCGGGCGTTCGACGCCGCGATCGCGTGGGGCGTCCTGTTCCACCTACGCCACGAGGAGCAGGAACAGGCGATCGCCCATATCGCGAGGGCATTGAAACCGGGCGCCGCGTTCCTCTTCACCTCGGGCGACGCCCACAGCTCCATCGATGGCGCGCCGATGAATGGCGTGCCGTTCCGCTATCACTCGTACAGCGTCGACGGGTATCGCGACCTGCTGCGCGCGCACCGGCTCACGCTGGAAGAAACGCACACGGACCCTGGCGGGAACGTCTACTACCTGGCGCGCAAGACGGGATGAGGCTGCTTCTCGTCATCCGCGACACACCGGCCCGAGGCGTTTGGATTACGCCGTCCTGGGCAGCCCCGCGCTCGTTGTCGACGCTGTGAACTCCGGTGGGGGCTCGCTCATGCGTTAGCAGTCGCGCGCAGCGCCGCGAGGAACTGCTGCACGACCGGCGAGCCCGCTTGGCCGTCATACACGAATTCGACGTCGAAGCGGCCGTCGAGCTCGTCAAGCGCGACCAGCCGCACCGTGCGCGGGCACGTAGGTGAAGTGCTCTCCGGCACGAACGCGTAGCCCATTCCGGCTGCGACGAGCCCGATGAGCGTCGGGATGTCACCGCCGACCTGCGCGATGCGAGGCGTGAAGCCGGCCCGCCGGCACTGCTCGATCAAGAACCGGTGATGCGCGGCGGACCGGAGTGGGTCGAACCAGACGAACGGCGCGCCTGCGAGTTCGGCCAGTTGACGGGGCGCGCGGAGGCGCTGTCCCGGCATGGATGGCATCGCGAGCACGAACCGGTCGCGTAGCAGCCGCATGCCTGACAGATGCGGCGCCTCGTCCTGCCGCCACGCCATGATGCCGCCATCGAGCTCTCCGCGTGAGATCGCAGCCGCCTGCTCGGCCGACAGCATGGGCGCGATCGATAGCATCACGTCCGGGCAGGCGTTCCGAAAGGCCTTGAGAACGTTCGACACCACAGGCAACGGGAAATAGTTCGGCAGCACGCCGAGACGCAGCTCGCCGAGTTGGCCGGCCGCGCTGCGAAGCGCGCGTTCGCGGCTGCCCTGCAGCTCGGCGAGCATGCGCGTGGCGTCCTGCAGGAAGCTCGCGCCGGCCGCTGTGAGCGCGATGCCGGTCGAGCGGCGGAGCAACAGCGGGGTGCCGATCGCCTCCTCAAGCTCTCGGATCTGCCGGGAGAGCGCGGGCTGTGCAATCCCGATTGCGCGGGCGCCGGCCATCATGCTGCCGGCCTCGGCGACCGCCACGAAGTAGCGCAGATGGCGCAATTCGACCTGTCGCATGCCGTGTCTGTCCGTTCCGTCGATATGCCTGAAAGGTATGGCTTCCTGCCTTGAATGGTATTGGGAAGTATGGATGGCCCGGTTTAGGTTGGCCAGCGTCATGACGACCGTCCGCGCGCCGCGGACGTTTGCCGCACTTCTCCACATGCCACTCCATATCCAGACTCCCTACCTCCGTTCGCAAGCCGCGTCCCGCCGGCTCGGCAAGGACGTCCTGTTCAAGATCGAGGCGATGCAGCCGTCCGGCTCGTTCAAGCTGCGCGGCGTCGGTGCGGTATGCGACGCGCGGCGCGCGGCAGGCGCCCGTCGTTTTGTGTCTTCGTCGGGCGGCAACGCGGGCATCGCGGTCGCCTATGCCGGTCGCGAGCTCGGCGTGCCCGTGCTCGTCGTTGTTCCGGAGAGTACGTCCGCGCGCGCACGCGACCTGATCCGTCTCGAAGGAGCGGAGCTGATCGTCCACGGCGCGTCTTGGGCGGAGGCGAACACGTTCGCGCAATCCGTGATCGGCCCGCACGACGCGTTCGTGCATCCGTTCGACGATCCAGTGCTGTGGCAGGGCCATTCAACGATGATCGACGAGATGGCGGCGGCCGGACCGAAACCGGACGCAGTCGTGCTGGCGGTTGGCGGTGGCGGGTTGCTGTGCGGCGTGCTCGAAGGCCTGGTGCGCAACGGTTGGTGCGATGTGCCGGTCGTCGCGGCCGAGACCCAGGGCGCGGACTGCTATGCGCGTTCGGTTGCCCAGGGGCGGCCAGTCGAATTGTCGGAGATTACGAGCATCGCTACGTCGCTCGGCGCGAAGCGGCCTTGTGACGCGGCGGTTGAGTGGGCGACGCGCCACGCGGTCGATAGCATCGTTGTGTCGGATGCGGCGGCAGTGGCGGCCTCGCTGCGGTTTCTCGATGAACACCGCATCCTGGTGGAGCCCGCGTGCGGGGCCGCACTGGCCGCGCTCGACACGGCGTCGCCGATGCTTGCCGCCGCGCCACGCATCGCGGTGATCGTCTGCGGTGGCGTCACTGCGACGGTTGAGCATCTACGGGCATTGAGCAGCCGGGAGCGATGACGCAGAAGACAGCGCTAACTCCACCGGAGAGCCCTCGCTCCGGGGCGACTTCGCTGGAAATCTCGACACGGCGTTCAGCGTCGTCGTCGAGAGCGGCGGGATCACCCGGAGCCACGCCATGCGCAACCCGCACAAGAGGGGCCGGCTCGGCGAGCAGGTGACGCTGCGCCGGTAGCGGGCATGGCTCGGCGGCCCTGCTCCTCTGGACGAGGGCTAGCTTGCATGCGTCGCTTTCTCAAAGCGGCGGTCTGGCACCAGCCACATCAGCGCGGCAAGGACGTAAATCGCCTCGGAGAAATACCCATTGAGAAAGGCGCTGCCGATTCCGGCCAGGTAGAAGATCGGTGAAATCTTGCCCTTGAGATCGCGCCCGACCGCCAGCGCCAGGGTCGACTTTGGTCCTTGCATCACCACCAGGCGGCTTTGCAACAGCCACCAGGCGAAGGCGCACATCAGGAGCACGAAGCCGTAGAGCGCCAGCGGTACGGACGAGAAGTGGTTCTCGCCCATCCAGCCGGTGGCAAAGGGGATCAACGACAGCCAGAACAACAGGTGGAGGTTCGCCCACAGCACGCCGCCAGTGACATGGTTGATGGTGTGCAAGAGATGATGGTGGTTGTTCCAGTAGATGCCGATGTAGACGAAGCTGAGCACATAGCTGAGGAAGACCGGAATCAGGGGCCGCAGGTCGGCCAGCTCGCTGCCGTGCGGCACCTTGAGCTCCAGCACCATGATGGTGATGATGATGGCGATGACGCCGTCGCTGAACGCTTCCAGCCGGTGCTTGTCCATGCTTCCCCCCATGCGCGCTTCGAGTCCGCCAGCACAGGATAGGCGGAGTGGGGGCTCGCTCGCATGCCGGCGAGGTCAGGTCTGCTCGGCAAGACGGTTCAAGGTGTCCATGTCCTCAACGCTCAGGGTGAGGTCGGCACTGGCGAGGTTCTCCCGGAGATGTGTGATTGACGACGTACCCGGGATGAGGAGCACGTTGGGGGACCGGCGCAGGAGCCAGGCCAGCGCGACCTGCATCGGGGTCGCGCCCAGCCGCGCGGCCACGTCGTTCAGCGCGCTCGACTGCAACGGCGTGAACCCGCCCAGCGGGAAGAACGGCACGTAGGCCGTACCCCTGGCGGCGAGCTCGTCAATCAGGGCGTCATCACTCCGGTGCGTCAGGTTGTAGTGGTTCTGCACGCAGACGATCTCGGCGATCTTGCGACCCTCGGCGACCTGCGCCGGCGTGACGTTGCTCAAGCCGATGTGGCGGATGAGGCCACGCCGCTGGAGCTCCGCGAGCGCGGTGAGCGGCGCCTCGATGGAGCCCTCCACCGGGCCCGCGGCGCTGAACATCGCCCGGAAATTCACAACATCGAGCACCTCGAGCCCGAGATTGCGCAGGTTGTCGTGGACCGAGCGCTCGAGGTCCGCGGGGGAGAACGCAGGCTCCCACGAGCCATTGGGACCGCGCACCGCGCCGACCTTCGTGGCGATGACCAGGCCGTCGCGATACGGGTGCAGCGCCTCCCGGATGAGCTGGTTGGTCACGTGGGGGCCGTAGATGTCACTGGTGTCGAGATGGTCGACGCCCTGGGCGATGGCCTCTCGCAGCACCGCGAGCGCGGCCTCGCGGTCCCTGGGCGGGCCGAAGACGCCGGGGCCGGCGAGCTGCATGGCGCCGTAACCCACGCGGCGGACGGTGTGTGTGCCAATGCGATAGCTGCCTGGGATGGGACGGTGGGTCACGGTGAGAGTCCTGGGTTGAGCGAGGTTGCCCACCTCATCTACGCAAGGAATCACTGCGCGACTACCGGTGGCAGTCCGCACAGGTCGTGCGAAAATCCGCACACCGATGGATGACCTCTCTGATCTCACGGCGTTCCTGGCGGTCGCCCGCGAGGGCGGGTTCCGCAGCGCGGCTCGCGCGTCGGGCACGAGCGCCTCCCGTTTGGGGGATGCAGTCCGCCGCCTCGAAGCCCGTCTGGGCGTTCGCTTGCTCCACCGGAACACGCGCAGCGTGACGCCGACGGACGCGGGGGCGCGTTTGCTTGAACGGCTCGCACCGGCGCTGGGTGAGGTGCGCTCAGCACTGGACGTGGTGAACACCTTCCGTGACCGGCCCGCGGGGCGCTTGAGGCTCAATGTGCCGATCGCCGCCGCGCGCCTCATCCTCCCGCGCATCGTGCAGCCGTTCCTCGCGAAGTACCCCGACATCGCCCTGGAGGTGACCGCCGAGGAGCGCCTCATCGACGTGGTCGCGGAAGGCTATGACGCCGGAATCCGTTACGAGGAGCGCCTCGAGCAGGACATGGTGGCGGTGCCCATCGGGCCGCGCACGCAGCGCTACGCGGCGGCCGCATCGCCCGCATACCTGGAGCGCCGGGGCCGGCCGAAGCATCCTCGCGAGCTGCTCGAACACGACTGCCTGCGCGGGCGCTTGCTGAGCGGACCGGTGCCTGCGTGGGAGTTTGAACGCCGTGGAGAGACGATCCACGTCGAAACCAAGGGGCCGCTGCTCTTCAGCCTCAACACGAGCACCGACCTCGCCGTGGAGTCCGCGGTCGCGGGCGGTGGAATCGTCTATCTGTTGGAGGATTGGCTGCGCCCCTACCTCGACCGGGGAGAGCTGGAGCCCGTGCTCGAACGGTGGTGGCCGAGCTTCTCGGGGCCGTTCCTCTACTACTCGGGGCGGAAGCACCTGCCGGTGCCGCTGCGCACGTTCGTCGACTTCATCAAGTCGACGCCGTGGAGCTGATATTCTCGATCCGTCCTCCAGCCCGAGAGCTCCGCTCCCATGCTTGCCATCGACAGCCTGCGGGCCGCCAACCGCCGTGTCCTCCTGGAGCCAGGACTCCCCATGTGCCTGGGACGAGGAGCACGGCGCGGGCGTCCTGTGCGCCGGCCATCAGCCGCGTGCAGTGAATACCGCCGACGTGGCCGGTGATGTCGCGGCCGTGCGGCGCCACCACGCCAAGGCTCAGCAGTCCAGCACCGACACGCGCTGATGGCACGTCAGCGCTTGCCGCCCTGTGCCTCCCCACTCCGAACCACGAGTCTCCATGATGGCAAGCAAGGCCTGCTGGATCCTCTTCTCCGCCCTCTGTCTGGCCGTGGGCCTCTATCCCGGCAGCTACTTCCTCGCGGACTCGAACTTCGGACTCCGTGCATTGAAGAGCAGCGAGCTCCTGACCGACCCCGTCTGGAACGCGGCCTTCTACACGCACATCGCCCTGGGAGGGCTCGCGCTGGCCGTCGGCTGGACCCAGTTCGTCGCGAGACTGCGACTCCATCGCCCAGGTGCACACCGGCTCCTCGGAAAGCTCTACGTCGGGGCGGTCCTGCTGAGCGGACTTGCTGGCGTCTACGTCGGCTTCTTCGCCACGGGTGGGGTCATCGCCGCGTCGGGCTTCGTCAGCCTGGGCATCGTCTGGCTCTACACCACGGCTTCCGCCTATCGGCTCATCAAGAGCCGGCGACTCGAAGAGCACCGGCTCATGATGACCTACAGCTATGCCGCCTGCTTCGCGGCAGTCACGCTGAGACTCTGGATGCCTGTCCTGATCTACGCTCTGGGGGACTTCATCCCGGCCTACAGAATCGTCGCCTGGCTCTGCTGGCTCCCCAACCTCGGCGTGGCATACCTCCTTTTGCGCAGACGGCCCCAGACGAGCTCATGACGCAGCGACCGGGTTTGGGATGGATGCTCCGCGTCAAGGGAGGCGGGCTGGAGCAGTTCATCCGCAACGCGGAGTGAACCCATCCTGTATGCTTATCAAGGCGCGATATCTCAGGATGTCGCGCCTTTCCCTCAAGGAGCCCCATGTCCTTCTTCCGTCAGTTGTTCGCCGCGACCCTTCTCGCCGCCTCCGTGGCCTCCGCGGAAGCCCCGAACGCGAGCTACGAGGAAGCCTCCTCCAGTCAGGCCATGCTCGGCCCCATCTGTCATGCGAGCCTTTGCGAGACGGACCAGGACTGCCGGAACTCCTGCTCCAGCGCTCGCACCGCGACCTGCGTCCAGAACACCTGCGAGTTCACCTACACGGGCGGTGGCGGTGGCCCTGGCGGTCCGTTCTGCGCCGAGCAGTTCTGCACCGAGAACTGGGATTGCAGCTGCAACGGCGTCGCGGGCTACTGCGGCTCGGATTGGACCTGCCACTTCTGACGCCGGTCTACATGGTCGGCGGTGCCAGACCGCTCTGGACGCGTTACGCCGTCCGCGGCGGGCCGAACCACCGGGTCAGGGCCTCATGCAGCCCCTGGTTCGTGCCCTCTCCGACCCACGCGACGTGTCCGTCCGGGCGAATCAGCACCGCGACGGGCGCCGTGACCGCGCCGAGCGCCGGGAGCTCCCACTCGCCTGTGTAGCGAGCAGCGACCCGCTGAACCCGGTCCGCCCAGGGCGTGACGTCGAGAGTGCCAGGCTCGCCCAGGTCGAGCAGCACGGGCCGCGCGGTGTGCAGCAGGTGGAACACGCGCCGGGGGCCGTCGGCGGTGACCAGGTCGAGGTCCGGCATGCGGCGCCCGAGCAGCGGGTGCCCGGTTCCCAGGTCGTAGTGGACGTCCAGCCCCGACATCATCGCCGCGTACTGCTTGCGTGGCCCGTCCATCCGCAGCAGCTCCGTCAGCGTCTCGCGCACGGCGTCCATCCGCGCATCACCGCGGCTCAGCGCGGTCTGCGCCATCGTCTTGCGCAGCGCACGGGCCGCGACGGGGTGCCGCTCGGCCTGGTACGTGTCGAGCAGGTTCTCCGGCGAGACGCCGCGCACGACCTGGGCCAGCTTCCACCCCAGGTTCACTGCATCCTGCACGCCGAGGTTGAGCCCCTGTCCACCCATGGGGGAGTGCACGTGGGCCGCGTCTCCGGCCAGGAGCACCCGCCGGTCCCGGTAGGACGCCGCCTGCCGCGTCATGTCGGTGAATCGTGAGAGGTACGTGGCGCTGCGCAGGCCGTAGTCCGTCCCGTAGAGCGCGACGAGCCCCTCGCGCAGCGCATCGAGGGTCGGCGCGTCGCCCGTATTGACCTGCTCCTCTCGCAGCACGAGGCCCACGCGTCCGCCCTCTGCCGGGCCCATGGCGTAGGTGCCCTTCTCATCCCGGCGGATGCCGAACTCCGGCGCTCCGGTCATCTCGACCTCGGCGATGAGGTAGCTGATGGACGCGTCCCACCCCGGGAACCCGATGCCCGCCGCCTTGCGGACGAGGCTGCGGCCCCCGTCGCACCCGACGAGGTACTTCGCCCGCAGCACACGTCCGTCGGACAGGGCGACGTCGACGCCGGTGTCGTCCTGCGCGAAGCCCGTCACCTCGCACCCACGGTAGAGGGGCACCGCCAGCTCGCCCACCCACTCCGCCAGGATGCGCTCGAAGCGCTCCTGCACGAGCGCGAGCCCATGGTTGTGACGCGTCGGGAAGTCGCTGAGGTCCAGGGGCGCCTGCCCGAACGCGACGTTCTGGACCGCCTGCCCTTGCGAGGTGAAGCGCTCGACGACCCCGCGTTGGTCGAGCACCTCCAGGCTGCGCGCGTGCAGGCCGCGCGAGCGCGAGCCGGCGATCTCCTGACTGGCGCGCCGCTCGACGATGGCCACGTCCACCTGCGCCAACGCCAGCTCCGCCGCCAGCATCAGCCCGGTCGGGCCCCCTCCCGCAATCACCACTGTGTGCTGTTTCACCCTGTCCGTGTCCATCTCGGCCTCCCGTTCGTGGATCGAAACGGGCAATGGTGGAGCATGACCGAGGGGGCTTGCGGCAACACCCGGGGTCTGGCATTTGCTGGCTGTGGAAAGAGCGAAGAGGGCTGCCGAGGCGAACTCGAGCCCGCGCTCGAGTCACCGTGGCAGTGTCTTGCTTTCCGCCCGTCCCAGCGGGGTGGGGCCTGCCATCAACTCCTCGCACGCCACCGACGAGCCATGGCCGTGCGCGAAAACAAGGTTGCACCGAATCCACATCCCGGCGCTTCATGCCGGCGGCACCCATGTCGGGCTCCCCACGAGGAAAGTTCATGTCATCTCTGTCTTCACGATGGGCCGCCGCATTGCGCGCCGGATGGGTGGTGGGTCTGGCCGCCAGCACCCTCGGCGCATGTCGTGACGACGACCCGCCCACCAACCCGACGCCCAGCAACCCGCCAGTCGCCCGCAGCGTCACCCTCGAGACGGTGGAAGACACGCCTCTGGAGGTGGACCTGCCGGCCAGCGGCAACGGGGCACTCACCTTCACCCTCGTCGATGCACCGGACCACGGCACGGTGGGTGAGGTCAGCGCCAATGGCTCCATCACCTACACCCCCAGCGCCGACTACAATGGCGAAGATGCGCTCGTCTTTCGCGCCACCAACAGCCAGGGCCAGAGCGCCCAGGGCACGGTGACCCTGACCATCACCCCGGTGAATGACGTTCCCACCCTTTCCCCAGTGGCTGACCAGCGCATCCTTGCTGGCAGCGCGACCGGCGACCTGGACTTCACCGTGGGCGACGTGGAGACCGCCGCCGACGGCCTCACGGTCTTCGCCACGTCTTCCAATCCCGACCTGGTGCCCAACGCCCCCGCGAACCTCGTCTTCGGAGGCTCCGGCACCGGCCGCACCCTCAAGGTGGTTCCCGCCGCCAACGCCAGCGGCTCCACCACCATCACCCTCTCGGTGAGTGACGGCTCCGACACCACCTCCACCACCTTCACGGTCGACGTCACCATTCCTGCGCGCCTCTACTGGATGACCGCCGCCGGCTCGTTGTGGCGGGTCGACGTGGACGGCGCGAATGCCATTGAGCTCAAGACCGGCATCAGCGGGGCGTCTTCTGTCGCGACCGACCCGGTCACCCGTTCCATCTTCTACAATCGCGACAGCGCGATCGTTCGAGTGGATGGTGATGGGGCGAACGCTGTCGAGGTCGTGGCGAACGGAGGCTTCCCCAGTGGGCTGGCCGTCGATTCGACGAACCGCAAGCTGTACTGGTCCGACTTCAACGGCAAGCGGGTCATGCGCGCCGAACTGGACGGCAGCAATCCCACGCAGGTCGCCGGCGGAATCGATAGCCCGTCCGCCATCGCGTTCGATGTCCCGAACGGCAAGGCGTATGTCATTACCTACAACAACACCCGGCTCGTGCGGTTCAATCTGGATGGCACCAACGTGGAGACGGCCGCTTCAAGCCTGGGCGGACAGGGCGTGGGCCTGGCGGTCGATTCGAGCAGCGGGGAGGTGTACTACTCGACCCGCGGCGCCAGCCTCTATGTCACCAGCCTGGACGGCGCCAGCTCCACCGCCCTGGTGACCAAACAGAGCACGGTGCATGGGATTGCCATCGATGTCACGGCCGGGCGGGTGTACTGGGCGGATTGGCTGGGGACCGCGGTCCGGAGCGCCAATCTGGCGGACGGCGGAGATATCCAGACCGTGAACTCGGGCAGCGCCAGGAACCTGGGGTTGGCCTGGATGCCTGCGCAGTAGCCACCGCCCCCTTGCGCTCCCCGAGGTTTGATTCGCTCGGGGAGCGGGGAGCGCGCCGTGGCCTACGGATGCTTCACTTCGGCGTGACCTTGAGCACCTTGCCGTTGGTGGCGTCGGTGAGCAGGTAGAGGGCGCCCTCGGGGCCCTGCACCACCTCGCGGATGCGCGAGTCCAGGTCCTTGAGGAGGTGCTCCTCGCCCACCACGCGGTCGTTGCGCACCATGAGCCGCACCAGCGTCTTGGCGGCCAGGCCGCCGATGAACATGTCGTTCTTCCACTCGGGGAACAGGGTCCCGGAGTAGATGGTCATCCCCGAGGGGGCAATCACCGGGTCCCAGTAGTACACGGGCTGCTCCATGCCCGGAGCCTGGGTGCTCTGGTGGATGGGCGCGCCGGAGTACTCCTCGCCATACCCGATGGTGGGCCAGCCGTAGTCCTTGCCTGCCTCCGGGCGGTTCACTTCGTCACCTCCCTGCGGTCCCATCTCCACCGTCCACAGCCGGTTCTGGCTGTCGAGCGCGGCGGACAGGACGTTGCGGTGACCCACCGACCAGATCTCCGGCTTCGCCTCCGGGTTGTTCAGGTACGGGTTGTCCTTGGGCACGGAGCCGTCGGGGTTGATGCGGACCACCTTGCCGAAGTGGCTCTTCACGTCCTGGGCCTGGGCACGGCCCGCGAGGATGGAGCGCTCCCCGAGCGTGACGAACAGCTTGCCGTCCGGGGTGAACACCATCCGGCCCCCGGAGTGCAGCGTCGACTCGAGCGTGGGCATCATGCGGAAGATGACCTGGACGTTCTCCACGCGAGGCTGCGCTCCGTCCACGAGCCGCGCGCGCGCCACGGCCAGCCCGTTGCCGCCCGTGCGGGGCTCGGAATAGGTCCAGTAGATGAGCTGGCTCTGGGCGTAGTCCGGGCCCACCTCCACGTCGAGCAGGCCGCCCTGGCCGCGTGCGTCCACGGCGGGCAGGCCGCTGACGGCGGAGGACTTCGCGCCCTGCTGCGTGACGATGTAGAGCGAGCCGGTGGCCTTCTCCGTCACCAGCATGCGCTGGTCCGGCAGGAAGGCGATGGCCCAGGGGTTCCTGAAGCCCGAGGCAATCTCCGTGACCTGGAGGGGCGTCTTCGTCTGGATGGCGGGGACGCGCGTCTGCCCGGGGAAGGCCGGCTCGAACTCGGGCACGTTGCGCGGGCCCTGCGGAACCGGGGGACCGCTGGGGAGCGGATCTTCCGGGACACCCGCGTCATTCTCAGGAGTGCCCGCGTCATTCTCCGGGACACCCGAGTCATTCTCAGGGACGCCCGAGTCCTGCAACTGGGTGCCTGAGTCCGGTGACGTGGGTTCTGGATCCTCCTGGCAGCCGACCAGGAGGGTGGCGACGATGAGGGACGTTGTCAGGATGCGCATGCGACTCACTCCAGAGGGGGAAAAGGAGGAAGAACAGAACATCGCGTTCTTTGGGTCGACTGGGAAGGGCGCGTTACGGCGGGTGGCGGTGGTGGACATCGGACTGCGCGTCTCTACACTCCGCGGGCTCTGCGACCCTTCTCGGGTCGGAAAGGACGAAGTGAAGACCATGAGGAACCCGCTCTTCGGCTGTATGGCCTCCGCGCTCATGACCCTGGCGGCGACGCCCGCGCTGGCCCAGCTCCAACTGCCTGCCCCCAGCCCCGCGGCGAAGGTGTCGCAGTCCGTGGGTGTCTCCGAAATCTCCGTCGAATATTCCAGCCCCGCCGTGAAGGGCCGGAAGATCTGGGGTGAGCTGGTCCCCCATGACAAGGCGTGGCGCAGCGGCGCCAACGCGGCGACGAAGATTACCTTCAGCCACCCGGTCACCTTCGGCGACAAGGCCGTCCCGGCCGGCTCCTACGCCATCGTCAGCCTGCCCTCGCAGAAGGGCTGGAAGGTGATGCTGAACACGGACCTGGGCCTGTGGCGGGGCGCGGCGCCCTATGACGCCTCCAAGGACGTGGCCTCGGTGAGCGCCACCACCACGGAGATTCCGGCGCGCGAGCGCCTGACGTACCTCTTCACCGACACCACGGACACCGGCACGCGGCTGGACCTGGAGTGGGAGAAGCTGCGCGTCTCCGTGCCCATCACGGTGGACACCGCCGCCTTCGCGAAGGCCAACATTGAGCAGGCGGAGAAGGACGCGGCGAGCATGCACACGAGCGCGGCCTCCTACCTGGCGGGCACCGCCAAGGACCCGGCCGCCGCGCTGAAGCACGCCGACGCGGCCGTGGCCGCCAACCCCACGTGGTACGCCCACTGGACCCGCGCGAGCGTCCTGTCGCAGATGGGGCGGTACGCCGAGGCCCGCAAGGCCGCGCAGACCGCGTGGGACCTGGGGCAGAAGGACAAGAACTTCTTCTTCCGGGACCAGGTCTCCAAGGCCCTGGCGGAGTGGAAGAACAAGAAGTAGCCCGCTTTCGCTCCCGGGGCTCCTCAGCGATGGAGGGGCCCCGTCAGGAGCCGGCGGTAGAGCGCCTCGTAGCGGTCGATAGCGGGTTCCATCTGGAAGTGCTCCAGGACCCGCGCCCGCGCGCGGCGTGAGAAGCCCCGCCAGCGCTCCGGGTCCTCGACCAGCGTGAGCACGTGCCGGACCATGGCGGGGACATCCCCCAGCGGCGCCAGGAAGCCCGTCTCTCCGTGCGTGACGAGCTCCGGGATGCCGCCCAGGTCACTGGCCACCACGGGAATGCCGCAGCTCAGCGCCTCCAGCGCGGCCAGCCCGAAGCTCTCCTGTTCGCTGGGGAGCAGGAAGACGTCGGAGGCGGCGACCAGCTCCTCGAAGCGGTCCTGCTTGCCGAGGAACGCGACGCGGCCCTCCAGGCCCATCTCCCGCAGCATCCGCTCCGCGGGCGAGCGCTCCGGGCCGTCTCCCACCATCACCAGCCGGCAGGGACGGCGGCGGTGGACCTCGGTGAAGATGGAGACCACGTCGGCGATGCGCTTCACCGGCCGGAAGTTGGAGACGTGGATGAGCACCGGCTCGTCTTCGTGCAGGTCCGGGAAGAGCGCGCGCAGGCAGGCGCGGTCGCGCACCGGGGCGTAGCGCGCGGTGTCCGCGAAGTTGGCGATGACGTCGATGCGGACGCTCTCGGGGATGTCGAAGCCCTGCCACGTCGCGCGGCGCAGGTAGGCCGACGGCACCGTCACCGCGTCGCTGCGCATGATGGAGAAGCGAGTAATCGGCAGGTAGCTGGGGTCGATTCCCACCAGCGTGGTGTCCGTCCCGTGCAGCGTGGTGACGACGCGCGGCGCTCTGGGGCCCAGCACCTCGCGCGCCATCCACGCGGCGGTGGCGTGCGGCACCGCGTAGTGGACGTGCAGGATGTCCAGGCGCTCGTAGCTGGCGACTTCAATCATCTTGGAGGCCAGCGCGATGGGGTAGGTGCTGGACTGCTGGAGCGCCGGGTAGTCGCTCTCCGTCACCTCGTGGAAGACGACCTTCCGGTTCGTGCCATGGAGCCGGACCGGCAGGTCCCGGGCGATGAAGTGGACGCGGTGGCCCCGGTCCGCCATCGCGAGGCCAATCTCCGTGGCGACCATGCCGCTGCCACCGAAGGTCGGAAAGCAGGTGATGGCCACGTTGAGCGGGGCGTTCATGTCCGTGCCGGGAAGAACAGGGGCCGGGCGAAGCTATTCCTGCGGAAGTGGTCGAGCGGATCGGCCAGTCCCAGCGCCTCGCGGAGGATGTAGGGCTCACCGTGGGTGACGCCAATCTGCGCGCCATGGAAGCGGTCCCGGGCCTCCAGCGAGGACAGCGATAGCGGTGAGCCCACCAGCGTGGGCGGGGCGTCCGGGCGGGGCATCACCTGGCTGGCGTAGCAGTGCACCGCCGCCAGCTTTCGCTCGTAGACGGCGGACACGTCGATGATGACGCCGGGCTCGGCCAGGTGCCGCAGCGGGTAGTAGAGGACCTGCCGCGGCGTGAAGGGCTCCGCGGCGGGCTGCGCGTCGAACTTGCGCACGCCCGCGAAGAAGAGGGCGCGCGTCACCAGCGCGCTGGCCGCCTCGTGGTCCGGGTGTCGCTCCTGCTCCCAGGGCACGACGACCAGCTCCGGACGCAGGCGGCGCAGCGCCTCCACCACGCGGACCACGGCGGCGGTGCGGGCACGCTCGGGCTCGGGCGTGTCGAAGCCCGCCCACGGGTTGAGCCAGCCGTCGGGCAGCTCCAGGTTCTCCCGGTGGGCCAGCCCCAGCGCGCGGGTGGCGGCCTCTGTCTCCTCCGCGCGGGATTGCGGCGTGCCGCGCGAGCTCTTCTCGCCGCGCGTCAGGTCGACGATGCCGGTGCGGTAGCCGCGGGCGGCCATGCTCGCCATCAGCCCGCCGCAGAACAGCTCCACGTCATCCGGGTGCGGGCCAAAGGCGAGGACGTCGATGTTGTAGCCAGTGCCGGTCGCGCTCATGGCGTCAGGTCCTTCGAGTCACCGGAGAAGGGGACACACGCGTCCAGCACCTGCTTCGTGAAGGCCCGCATCCCGATGCGGCAGGCGAAGTAGGGCAGGCCCAGGACCCGCTCCTGGGGCGCGTCCTCCGGGAAGAGGAACGTGCGCAGGCGGTCCACCTGTTCGGCCGCCGTGGCGTCGCGCCGGGCGAGCGCGCGGCGGTAGCGGCCCGTCAGCCGGGACACCGCGACCCGCACCGTGCCCTGGGTGCGGCGCAGCGCGTCCTGGAGGCTCGCGTCCACCGCCGACACCTGTCCGGTGACGCGCTCCAGCTCGGAGGAGAACGCGCCGAAGAGGCGGGCCTCCAGGGCCTCGGGCGTGTCCAGCGGCTCCGGGGCATTGCGCGTGGCCAGCCGCGTGAGCAGCGTGTCGCGCGGCACGTTCACCTCATCCGGCTGGAGCCCCGCCTTGCCCAGCCACCGGCGCGCGCGGTCATCGAGCACGCGGAAGCGGGCCCGGGGAATGGCGAGCGGCATGGGCCGGCCCGCGCGGGCGTAGAGCGGCGCGAGCTGCGCGAAGTAGGCCAGCTCGCCAGGGCCGCCGACATACGCCGCCGTGGGGAGCCAGGTGTCCTGGAGGAGGGGGCGCAGCAGCGCGGACGTGGTGAAGCGCAGCGGCTCACGCTCCAGGGCGGCGTGCAGCGCGTCCTGGGGGATGGCGCTGCCTTCCGGGTGGCCCACCAGACTCCAGGCGCCTGCCTCCGCCGGATCCAGCCGGTAGCGCGGGCCATCGAGCGCATCCGGTGAGAAGAAGCTGAGCGGCGAGCCGGGGCGGACATGGACCTGCACCGCGTAGCCCGCGCGGGTGAGCGCCTCCGCACGGGCCGCGAGCGCCGCGGAGAGTGCCCCCGCTTCCTGGAGGGCGAAGCGGTGCACGGGCGCGGCCAGTGGCGCCAGCCGTGCGTCTCTCGGGTCGAGGAAGACCAGGCCCTCGTCGGCGAAGAGGGACGACAGCACGCCGGTGAAGGCTTGCGCGAGCGTGGCCTCGGGACGGTAGGCCTGCTCCAGCAGGCAGAGGAACTCCTCCGCGTGGGGTTCTGCTCCCAGCTCGGCGCGGAGGGTGGCCAGGGCGGGGAGGACGCTCGGGCCCAGGTGGCGGTGGGCGATGGGCGCTCGAGACGTCGCCGCATCCGGAAGCTCGAGCGCCAGGCGACAGGGCCCTCCGCCCGGACGTGGGATGACACAGTGGTCGATCTCCGGAAGGTCGTGGTCCTCCGTCTGGAGCCAGAAGACGGGAACACAGGGCCGGCCGGTTTCTTCCCGGAGCGCGCGCGCCGTGACGATGGCGGACGCGGCTTTGTAGAGCGTGTACAGCGGGCCCAGGAAGAGGCCCATCTGCTGGCCCGTCACCACCGCCACGGTGCCGGGCCGCGCGAGCAGCGCGAGGTTTTGCTCCCGAGCGGGGCTCGGCGCGAGGCGCGCGTTCTGCGCGGCGAGGACGTCCAGCAGCGCGGGCGGCACCGTGCGCGACGCGGCGGCGGCCACGGCCCGGGCGCGCGCTTCACGGTGCCGGTAGTCATCGGAGAGGAAGGAGAGCGCGGACGCATCTCCGCGCAGCCACGCGGTCGAGAACGAGGACGTCACGGCTTGCGGTGATAACAGGTCGTGGCGGGCCCGCCACCGGAAGTGCGGGCCCGCGCGTCGCGTCCGGCCATGGCGGCGGGCGTCATCCCGGAATGAAGGCAGACCGCGCGGGTTGGTATAGGGTCCGTCCGAATGCGGAACCTGCTCCTTGGAATGACGCTGGCCATGAGCCTTGGATTCGGGTCGATGGCGGTGGCGCGGCCTGCCCGGCAGCTCCACGCGGGTGAAATCGCGGCGGGCCTGAAGCGGCTCGGAGTGACGGGCAGCGTGCTCTATGTCGCGGCCCACCCGGACGACGAGAACACGCGCCTGCTCGCGTGGCTGGTGGGCGAGCGCGGCCTGCGCACGGGTTACCTGTCCGTGACGCGCGGGGATGGTGGGCAGAACCTCATCGGCACCGAGCAGGGCGCGCTGCTCGGGCTCATCCGCACGCATGAGCTGCTCGCCGCGCGGAGCGTGGACGGCGCGGAGCAGTTCTTCACGCGGGCGCGGGACTTCGGCTATTCGAAGAGCGCGGAAGAGGCGCTGCGCATCTGGGGACATGACGCGGTGCTGGCGGATGTGGTGCTCGCCATCCGGCGCTTCCAGCCGGACGTCATCATCACCCGCTTCACCACGGCGCCGCCGAACCACGGCCACCACACCGCCTCCGCGCTGCTGGCGGCGGAGGCCTTCATCGCCGCCGCGGACCCGAAGCGCTTTCCCGAGCAGCTGTCCGAGGTGAAGCCGTGGAAGGCGGACCGCCTGCTGCAGAACGCCTCCTCGTGGAGCTTCAAGCCCGATGAAGACCTGTCCCGCTACGTGAAGCTGGACGTGGGCGGCTACGACGCGTTGCTCGGGCGTTCGTGGGGCGAGGTGGCCGCGGAGAGCCGCAGCCAGCACAAGAGCCAGGGCTTCGGCCAGGCCGCGGACCGGGGCCCCGCCACCGAGTACTTCACGCCGCTGGCGGGGACGCTCCCGAAGCGCGACGTGTTCGAGGGGCTCGACTTCTCCTGGAAGCGTTGGACGGGCTCGGAGGCCGTGTCCCGCGCGGTGTCCGCCGCGACGAAGTCTTTCGATGCGCGCGCCCCCCACCGCTCCCTGCCCGCGCTCGTCCGCGTCCACGAGGTGCTGACCGCGCTGCCGGACACCCACCCCTGGAAGGCGCCCAAGCTGCGGGAGGTGGAGGCGCTCATCGCCGCCTGCGCGGGGCTGTTCCTGGAGGTGCGTGCCGCCGCGCCCACGGGCATCCCGGGGCTGCCCGTGGCGTTGGACGTGGTGGCGCTGAACCGCTCGCCCGCCGCCGTCGAGTGGGTGGGGCTGACCCTGCCGGGCGAGAAGCCCGAGGCCGTGGGGAAGGCGCTGGGCGCGAACGTGCCCCTGAAGCTGTCGCGCACGGTGACGCTGCCGGCGACGGCGCCCATCTCCACGCCCTACTGGCTCCGGGAGCCTGTCACCGGGGGGCTCTACACGCTCAAGGGCGAGGACCGCGCGCTCACCGGCCAGCCGGAGGGCGTCCCCGCGCTGTCGGTGGCGTTCGAGTACCAGGTCGCGGGCCGGCGCATCCGCGCGGTGCGCCCGGTGGTCTACGCCTGGACGGATCCGGTGCGCGGCGAGCTCTCCCGTGACTTCGAGGTCGTCCCGCCCGTCACCGCCACACTGGCGCAGGACGTGCTCATGTTCCCCAACGGCGAGTCCCGCGCCGTGCCGGTGGTGCTGGCCGCGGGGATGGACCCGGTGCCGGGCACGGTGCGGATGGTGGCGCCTCCCGGCTGGCGCGTGGAGCCCGCGTCGATCGAGTTCAAGCTCGCGGCACGCGGAGACGAGCGCACCGTCACCTTCCAGGTGACACCGCCCCCGGGCGCGACGCAGCAGGGAGTCCTCTCCGTGGAGGTCGACGTGGGGGGCCGCGCCTGGTCGTGGAGTGCCCTGTCCGTGTCCCATCCCCACATCCCGCCGTTGACGGTGCGCCAGCCCTCCACGGCCACGGTGGTGCCGTTCTCGCTGGCCATGAAGGGCAAGCGCATTGGCTACATCCCCGGTCCGGGCGACCGCGTCGCGGAGAGCCTGAGCGCGGTGGGCTACGAGGTGACGCTGCTCCCCGAGGAGCGGCTGGCCCGGGAGAAGCTGGAGCGCTTCGACGCCATCCTCGTGGGCGTGCGCGCCTTCAACGCCAACACGCACCTGGCCGTCCACCGGGAGCGGCTGCTCCAGTACGTGGAAGGCGGCGGGCGGCTGGTGGTGCAGTACAACACCAGCAGCCGCGTGGGGCCGCTCACGTCCTTCGTCGGGCCCTATCCAATGGAGATTGGCCGCGACCGGGTGACGGATGAGACGGCGGTGATGACGCCGCTGCGCGCCAATGAGCCGCTGCTGCGCGCGCCCAATGCGCTGACGGCCGCGGACTTCGAGGGCTGGGTGCAGGAGCGTGGCCTCTACTTCGCGTCGTCGTGGGACGCTCGCTATCAGCCCGTGTTCGCCATGAACGACGCTGGCGAGGCGCCGCTCCAGGGCGCGCTGCTGGTCGCTCGTCATGGCAAGGGCACCTTCATCTACACGGGCCTCGCCTTCTTCCGTCAGCTCCCCGCCGGGGTTCCCGGCGCCTACCGCCTGTTGGCCAACATCCTTTCTCCATGAGCACCGCTCCCAACCTGACCCCTGTTGAGCCCGCCGCCGCCGCCGCCCCCGCGCGCCGGCCCGAGCTCGATGACGCGCCGCCGCTGCTGGGCTCCTGGCGCAACATCTACATCCTGGTGCTGGGCACCTTCGTGCTGTTCGTCGCCGTGTTCTGGGGACTCACCGAGGCGTACGCGTGACGGGGCTCGACTGGCTGGTCCTGGGCGGGACGATTGCGTTCATCGTTGTATGGGGCCTCTGGAAGTCCCGGGGGATGGCCACCAGCGATGAGTACCTGCGTGGAGGCCGTGAGCTGAGGTGGCCCACCATTGGCCTGGGCGTCATGGCCACGCAGGCAAGCGCCGTCACCTTCCTCTCCGTCCCCGGGCAGGCCTACGAGGACGGGATGCGCTTCGTGCAGTTCTACTTCGGCCTGCCGATCGCGATGGTCATCATCAGCGCGGTCTTCGTGCCCATCTACTACCGGCTGAACGTCATCACCGCGTACGAGTACCTGGAGTCGCGCTTCGATTTGAAGACGCGGCTCCTGGGCGCCTTCCTCTTCCTCATCCAGCGCGGGCTGGCCGCGGGCATCACCATCTACGCGCCGGCCATCATCCTCTCCACCATCCTCGGCTGGCCGCTGGAGCCCACGGTCATCGCCATGGGCGCGCTCGTCATCCTCTACACGGTGACGGGAGGCTCCAGGGCGGTGAGCCAGACGCAGAAGCAGCAGATGGTGGTGATGATGGGCGGCATGGTGGTGGCCGCCGCGGTCATCCTCTGGCGCCTGCCGGAGCACGTCTCGTTCAGCAAGGCGGTGGACGTGGCCGGCGCGTTCGGCCGGATGAACGTGGTGAGCTTCGACTTCGACATGCAGGACCGCTACAACTTCTGGTCCGGCATCACGGGAGGTCTGTTCCTGTCGCTGTCGTACTTCGGCACGGACCAGTCCCAGGTGGGCCGCTACCTGACGGGCCGCTCCATCTCCGAGAGCCGGCTGGGGCTGCTCTTCAACGGCGTGCTGAAGATCCCGATGCAGTTCTTCATCCTCTTCGTCGGGATTCTCGTCTTCGTCTTCTACCAGTTCAGCACGCCGCCGCTGCTCTTCAACGACGCGCTGCGCACCCGCGTGCAGGGCACGGCGCAGGCGGCCGAGTACGCCGAACTGGAAGCGAAGTGGGAGCAGGTCCAGTCCAGCAAGCGCGCGGAGGTGGAGCGCTACCTGTCGGCCGTCGGGTCGGGTGACGTGGCGGCCGGCGAGGCGTCACGGGCGCTGCTCCAGGGCGCTCAGCAGCAGGCGGGCGAGGTCCGCAAGGAGGCCAAGGCCATGGTGGCGCGCGCGCTTCCGGGCGCGGAGACGAAGGACTCGGACTACATCTTCATCGCCTTCGTGAAGCGCTGGTTGCCCAGCGGGCTGTTCGGATTGCTCATCGCCGTCATCCTGTCCGCGGCCATGAGCTCCATCGCCAGCGAGCTGACGGCGCTGGGGACCACCACGACGGTGGACTTCTACCGGCGGGTGTTCCGGCCCGGCGCCTCGGACCGGCAGGTGCTGGTGGCGTCCAAGCTGTTCACCGTGTTCTGGGGGCTGGTCGCGGTGGCCTTCGCGACCTTCGCTTCGCTGCTGGACAACCTCATCCAGGCCATCAACATCCTGGGCTCCATCTTCTACGGCACGGTGCTGGGCATCTTCCTGGTGGCCTTCTTCGTGAAGCACGTGCGCGGCCATGCCGTGTTCGCGGCGGCCGTCATCTCCCAGGCGACGGTGATTGCCCTCTTCTTCCTCTCGGACGTGGGCTACCTCTGGTTCAACGTCATCGGCTGTGCGCTGGTGGTGGTGCTGGGCCTGGTGATGCAGGGCGTCCTGCCGCGCGGCGAGACGCCGGCCCCGGCCCCGGCCCCGGCCCCGGCGACGGGGGCCTGAGGCCGCTCGCTCTCACGGTCAGAGCAAGCCCTGGGCCGTCAATGCGTCGATGGCGGCGGCCAGCGCGGGGTGGGGTGACACCCACGCTCCTGGGGCGCGCACGGTGCTGACAAAGACATACGCGCCCTCCTTCCAGGGGCCGCCCATGTCGATGCCATCCCGGACGTGCGACACGGACTGGGGGCCCTGCACCATGGAGGCGCCTCATCCAGGCCTCCTCGCGGTCACGGCCGAGCCGGGTCGCGAGTCCCTGGAAGACCCACAGGGCCGAGCGACGCATGGCCGTGTCCAGCGTCTGATCCTGGTTCCAGGCCTGGATGGCATGCGGGGCGCCGTCCCAACGGAACACCTCGTCTGGCTTCAACACGCCTTCCTCCAGCGCGATGAGCGCATGCGGAATCTTGAAGGTGGAGGCGGGTGGCAGGCGCTGCTGTCGTTGAAGGCCACCGGGCCCGTTTCCAGGTTCATCAGGCCAAAGCAGCCGGGATGGCGGGAGACGATGCGGAGCGGGACAGGACGATGACCCACGCACGCGAGCGATGTGAGCAGCACGAGGCTGCTTGCCGCGGGCGCGGATCCACCGCGACCGGGGAATCGGTGCGGGGGCTCGCCCGGGTCGGCAGCCAGGGGGCGCGTCGAATCCCTTCTTCCGCGCTCGCCGGAGCATTCAGTCCCGTCAGTGGGTGACGAGGCCGCGGTCGTACTTCGGCGGCGCGTGCGCGCGCTGCTCGCGGAGACTCCGAACCCCATCGCGGCCACCTCAGGTTGCAGCATGACGACGGTGGCTCCACCGCGAATGTTCCTGCTCGATGAGCTGGACGGCGCGCGCGGCTCCGTCCTCTGCCCGGATGCGTTCGCCCATCGCCTCGGCCAGGGCTCGCACGGAGGGGGAGTGTGCCGCGCGGATGGCCTCGGCCAGACGTTCGGCTGTGAGCGACTTCTGCGGCACCGGCCGTGGCCCTACACCCGCGCGGAGGACCACGTGCCCCCAGAACGGCTGATCGCCCAGGAAGGGGCAGATGACCGTCGGCTTGCCCGCCCGCAGGCCCGCCATGGTGGAGCCGGCTCCACCGTGATGCACCACCGCGCTCATTCGCGGGAACAGCCAGTCATGCGGTGCGGCGTCCAGCCTGAAGACATGGCGCGGAAGCGCGTCCGCCTTCAACCCGCCCCAGCCCGTGGCGACCACCGCGCGCTCGCCGGTCAACGCCACGGCCTTCAGGACGGTGGCAGCTCGAGCATCGGCGTGCGCCCCACCCATGCTGCCGAAGCCCACATACACGGGAGGCGGCCCTGCCTCCAGGAACGCCCGTAGCTCGGCAGGCGGCGTCCAGCTGTCGGCCTCGTCGAGGAACCAGCAGCCCGTGACCTGTACGTGGGGAGGCCAGTCCGCGGGGCGCGGCAGCAGCTGCTCGCTGAAGCCGTACAGCGCGGGCACCGCGGAGCCATCAACCTTCTTCAGCGGATCCGCGAAGCGTGAGAGGGGGGCGAGGCCCAGTGACTTCACGCGGAAGTCATTGGTTGCGCCGGCCCAGACCGCGTTGGCCAATGGAATGAGCTTGTAGCTGAGCGCATTGAGCCAACCGCCGAGTCGAAAAGCCGGAAGCATCGGCACCGGGAACTCGCGCGTCGGAGTCAGCGGCAGTGGCATCGCCAGAAGCTCGGCTGCCCCGAGCTTTTCCGCGATGTGGTGACTGCCGAGCGCCTTGGAGTGGTACACGAGCACGTCCGGTTCCAGCTCCTGCGCTGCTCTCCACTCGTCCTCCAGACCTGCCCGGACGATGGCGCCGAACCCCTTGAACAGTCGCCGCTGCTCGGCACGCGTGGGGGCGCGGAGGACCGCCTCCGTCAGTTCCAGAACCGCATTGTCCATGTGCGCGTACGGAACGCCGTGACGCTCCACCGTGGCGCGGAAGCCGGTGGGTGTGCAGAGCGCCACGGCATGGCCATGCGCCTTCAACGCCTTGGCGAGTGCGATGAAGGGCTGGACATCGCCTCGGGTACCGTAGGTGGAAATGAGTACGCGCATGAGATTGCACCCTGGGGTGTGTTCGCGGGAGCCACCGCGACCCGGTGGCGGCCCGACCACCGGGAGACCTGTGCGTGCCCTGCGCTACGCACACCCTTTCAAGATGTAGTGGCTAGCGTCTCATGTCGCGGCCCACCCATCCAGGGTTCCCAGGCGGGGGAAGCAGGGGCGCTGTCGGAGGTGCCGGCTCCGCCCACACATTCCAGGACTACACTGAGTCGAGCTCCTCGAAAACAATCCCCCAGCCTTCTGCCGGGCGGTTTTCCTTGAGGGCTGCCTTCACTGACTCATCAATGACCAGGACACTGGGCGACTCCGCCAGCCTGAACATGTGCAGTCCGCGCGACTTCGTGCCATCCAACACGATGCTCTCGAATGACACCCGTGGAGCGTCAACACCTTCCGTGTCTGCCTCCATCAAGGTCGTGAAGGAGGACTGCTGCATGTCCGCTGCCTTTATCAGGCCGGGCACGTTGAATAGATAGAACCCCCCGAACGCTGCTTCTGGGTCTCTGGATTGATGAGCAGGGCAGGGAAGCATTGGAAGTTGTTGGCGCCAGCGCCGCGCAGCACCTGGATGAAACGCTCGCTGGCAATGACAGCTCCGCCGCTCATGAAGTGCTGGCAGGGTTCATCATCAGGTGCGGTCACTTCGTAAGCCAGCCTGGGCAGGGTATCAGCCTCAACCCATTTCCCCACCATGATGCTTTCGTCTGGCAACGTCGGGCCGGAGGTGATGCCATGGTCGAGGAAGGAGTCCTCGGATAGCTGGTAGTGTTTCTTCATGGTTGATTGCTTCGCGTACGAGTCCAGCGGACTGTAACATGAGGGGGGCGGAGCGACTCTCTTCGAATGCCGGCGATGGTCCCCTGGGCATCTTCACATTCCAGCAACGACCAATCCGTGGCCATGATGTGCCAGCTTCTCAGGGGGACAGGTCAGCCACGAAATCGCTCGGAGACATGGGCGGCGACACCCACCAGCAGGAAGATCAGGGCCGCGATGTCCGCCATGAAAACGCGCGCGAGCTGGGCGTTGTAGCCACCCACGGACCAGGCCAGCCAGAGAAAGGAAATGACGCTGACAAAGCCGGCGGTGAATGCCGTGGTTTGCAGCGAAGGTTGAAACGCGGCAACGACCAGGAAGAGCCCCAGAAGGCCGAACAGCACCGCGCGATGGCGCATGAGAATCGCCAGATTGGGCTCAGTGAAGGAGAGACCGTAGAGCGCGGCGAGCCGTTCGCTCCCAAGAACACCCGGGAGGGGCAGTAGGTGAATGACGCCCACGAACACAAGCATCGTCGATACGACGTGGCGCATACGGACTCCAGCAGGGCAACAAGGTAGGGCGTCGCCGCTCATACCGTTGGCACCGTGCCGCTGTTGATGACGTACTCCGTGCCGGTGATCCCGAGCGCGCTGACGGGTGACTCGCTCGTGAGTTCTGGCGTCAGGGGCTCTTGGCCGATGACTTCTCTTCAGGCTTCGGCGTGGGCCGTCTTTCTGCCCAGGTCAGCAGTTCGTCCAGGGCCGGGCACAGGGATTGGCCCCAGTCGGTCAGGTGGTACTCGACCTTCGGTGGTACCTGGGCGTGCACGATGCGCGCGACGATGCCGTCCTGCTCCAGCTGCCGGAGTTGCTGGCTGAGCATCTTCTGCGAGACGGCGGGGATGGCGCGCTCGAGGTCGGAGAACCGCAGCTTATTCCCGCCGAAGAGGTGGAAGAGGATGACCAGCTTCCAGCGGCCTTCGAGCATCTGGATGGCGCCCTCGATGCCGCTGGCCGCAGTCATGGGCGTGTGATGGTCATGCTTACCCAAAAGTACGTACCCCACTTTTTCGTGCGTTCTTGTGGAAGAGATACCGCGCCATTACTGAGATGGCCATGACAACGAACCACGCACTTGGAGATCACTCCATGAGCTTCGATCTCGAATTGAGGGGCAAACGGGCGCTCGTCACGGGCGGGACCAAAGGCGTCGGGGCGGCCGTCGTCGCGGCGCTGGTCGAGGCTGGCGTCCGCGTCGTCACCACGGCGCGCACGGTGCCGAGCGACACGAAGGACGTCCACCATGTCGCGGCGGACGTGACGACGGCGGAGGGCAGCGCGGAGGTCGCCCGGCAGGCCATGGCGCACCTGGGTGGCATCGACATCCTCGTGAATGTGCTGGGAGGCTCCACCGCCCCGGGCGGCGGCTTCGCGGCACTCACGGACGACGAATGGCAGAAGGAGCTGAACCTGAACCTCATGCCCGCCGTGCGGCTCGATCGCGCGCTGTTGCCGGCGATGCTCGCGCAGGGCTCCGGCGTCATCGTCCACGTGACCTCGATTCAGCATGAACTGCCTCTGCCCGAATCCACGACGGCGTACGCGGCGGCGAAGGCGGCGCTCTCCACGTACAGCAAGGCGCTGTCGAAAGAGGTGACTCCCAAAGGGGTGCGCGTGGTGCGCGTCTCGCCAGGGTGGGTCGAGACAGAGGCCGCCGTGCACCTCGCCGAGCGCCTGGCGAAGCAGACGGGCACCGACTACGAGGGCGGCAAGCAGATCATCATGCAGTCGCTGGGGGGCATTCCCATCGGGCGTCCGGTGAAACCTCGCGAGGTGGCCGACCTCATCGCCTTCGTTGCTTCTCCGCGCGCGGGCTCGGTGACGGGGACGGAGTTCGTCATCGATGGCGGGACCGTCCCCACGGCCTGAACAGGGACATGTCTTCGCTGCGGGTGGGGCTGCCATTCACTTCGTGGATGAGTCCAAGCAGGAGGGTGGGGCTTCGGAAAGTCGAAGCTTGAAGCTGCGCAGACAGTATCGCCAGAGTGCCATGGAGAAGGGCCTGGCGCCCGCGAGCTGCCAGGAACTGGCGCTCCAGGTGCCGCCAGACAGCGAAGTGCCCTGAGTCCAGGTTTCGCAGGTTCCGCAGCCATCAGGCTGCGGTCTGCGCTGTACTGAGTGACTCCTCCCCGCCTCGCTTCCGCGGTGGGACCCGTCAGCTTCCGGTCGCGGCGCGGTTCGCGTCCCGGGGCGCCATCCTCGGCAGGGAGTCCCACCACCGCTTGAGGTTCTTCCGGAGCGCGGACCGGGTGCCTTCGGAGACCAGGGACCGGACCTCGAAGAGGATCTCGTAGGCATCCAGGTGCTGGTACGCGACCTGGGCGAAGAACTGCTCTTCGGTCGTGATGGGCATGGGGCCATGGAGGGTGCCCTGCACCTGGATGTTGGGGAGCTGCGTGTAGGGGCCGGGCAGGTCGCCGCCAAGCTTCGAGGCCAGGACCGCGCCGTTGACCGCCTTCGTGATGTCCGAGGGCACCTGGCCACCTTCCCACTTCGCGGGATAGAGGGTGGGAATCTGCTTGAGCATGTCGACGACCCATGCGTGTGGCACGGCGTCGAGTCTGTTCCAGATGTTCTGATTCCAGGCGTTGGGGGGCTGGAACGCGTCCGTGCCGACCGGCGGGAACACCTTCTGGAAGAACTCGGAGAGGCCCTTGTTTCCAGGCGTGGGGCCGGCCACGGGGAGCACGTGGACATGGTTCCAGTCCCGGGTGCGGAGGGGCCCACCCGAGGGATTGAACAGGGCCAGGGCGAGCGTCGGCGCCAGCGCTCCGCCCAGGCTGTGGCCACCGAAGATGAGTGTCTGGGTCTTGGTCCCGCTCAGCGAGCGCAGGAAGTCCAGCAAGCTCTTCTGGGTCGTCAGCGTGTCGGTCATGCCCAGCAGGTTGTTGACCCCCAACGCGGTCCCCGTCGAGACAACGGGCCAGGGGTTGATGCCCAGGGGCACGCCGTAGGACGGCAGGCCTGGGAACGCAGCCGTCCAGAGCTTCGTGGTGTTGACGCCGTTGTCCTCCTGGTCCTTGTCATAGTCGGAATGCATGTTGGTCCCCGCGATGGCGACGACATAGGAGGACCGGTCAGGGCTCGCCGCGACGTACATCACATTGTCCGCGTAGCTCGTCGCGCTCTCCTGGGTCTCGAAGACCGCCGGCCCCCACACCAGCGACCATTGTCCCCCCATGGCCTTCTGGACGTCCGGCAGGGCCAGGAAGGAGTTCAGCTGGGTTTGCAGGGCCTTGGCCAGCGTCCGGGTATCGCCTTGCATGTCACCCACCCGGTTGGATTCCCGGGTGAGGAGAAAGGCTTTCTGACAGAGATTGAGGACAGGGGTGAGGGTGGACATGGGGTTCCTCCGGTTCGTCGTGGAAACGACCCGGTGGGAAGTGCAGGGGGTGTGCCAGCACTTCAAATGGCGGAAATGACTCCCAGTGGCTTCGCCAGGACGCAGGACCTGGTGGGGAATGACGCGTCAGCCAATCACTCTGACGTGTCGATTCCTTCGGGGAGGGCGTCGTCCCGGCGGATGCCTGCCCATGCTGTCGCAGCGGGTTGTGTGATTGCGGCCAACCTGGAGTCTCGACAATCCGGTGCGGTACAGTGGTTGTGTTTCCGCCTGGGGGCAGCACCGCGGAGCCATTGACTCGAGTGAAGCACGCGAATGTCAGGGGGATGTTGCTTCATGTCAGGCGTGAAGGCGCAAACCACTCGAGAACCGGTGCAGGCCCGGTCCCCGTCGTCCGTGGGTCCCCGCTTCGATGCGCGGCAGGACCTGGACGCCGAGCGGGCGAAGGTGCGGGACATCCTCGCCACCGGGCAGGCCCTGGCGCCCGCCACGCGCCACTCGATGGAGTCCGCATTCGGCACGGGCTTTGGCGACGTGCGCGTGCACACCTCGCCCGAGGCGGGGGCCGCGGCGCGGGCGCTCGGGGCTCGGGCCTTCACGGTGGGGACGGACATCGTCTTCGGAGCGGGGAACTACCGCCCCGGTGTCCCCTCGGGAGAGCGCCTCATCGCGCATGAATTGGCGCATGTGGTGCAGCAGCGCTCGGCCGGCGTGAGCGGGCTGGCGGCCTTTCCGGAGTCCGTGTCCACGCCCACGCACCCCGCCGAGGTGGAGGCGGAGCGGGCCGCCTCGCTCGCGGTGAACGGCCTGCCGGTTCCCCGGCTCACGCCCAGCGCCGGCGCGGTGATGCGCGACGTGAGCATGAACCTGGACGCCGGGCCGGAAGCGGACGCCGTGCCCGTGCGGCCCACGGCGCGCACGAACCGGCAGATGGTGGCGGAGGGGCGGGAGGCCGTCGCCAATGCGCTGGACCCGAAGCAGCGCCATCTGGTGGCGGACCTGACGTACCTCATCGTCTCCGGACAGGACGTCCTCTGGCTCGATGCGAACGGGAAGCGCAAGGGCACGTTCGCCATGCGGCCGGACGCGGTCATCTGGGCGACGGGGTACTACCTGGCCATGGAGTCGGCGCTGGTGCGCCTGGTCGAGCAGCAGAACGAGCGTTGGTGGGCGCCATGGTCCTTCGAGAATGAGCAGACGGGCCTCCTGCTCAACTGGCTCCAACCGGCGGAGGCGAAGCGCTTCCAGGCGGAGGTCGCCTCGGTGGGGTCGTTGGTGGCGCTGGTGGGCATTCCCGAGACGAAGCCCGCGGACGACTCCAGCGCGGGGGATGTCGCGAACGCCGAGCGGCTCGTCGCGAAGGTGCGCGAGCGCATCGCCCGGAGCGTCGCCACGAAGGAGGGGGACGGGGGGACCTCCGCTCCTGGCGGAGAGGGGAAGGGCGTTCCGGATCGGTTGGTGGTGTGGTCCGACGAGCGCGGCCCCTTCGTCAACGTCTGGGCGGACGGGGTCTGCAAGGTCCTGCCCCTGTCGGACGGCGAGACGGAGGAGGCGCTCCAGTCGCGCGTGGAAGAGGCCACCGAGGAGCTGCGCGAGTCCCGCGACGCGGCCCACAGCACGAAGGTCGCGAAGGGGGCGAAGCAGACGGGATTCACGGGCAGGGACGGCCAGTTCGTGGGGGATGCATTGCCCGCGGACGTGCCCCGGCTGGCGGGCGCCCGGAATGTCGCCAACACGCTGCCGTACCCCTCGAAGATCGCCAATTACGGCCCGGAGATCACCGTCACCGGCTCGAGCAGCCGCTTCGAGATGATGCTGGATTATGCGTCCGCGGGTTCAACGACCCTGGACCAGGTGGGCGCGCGGATGCAGCCCATCACGTACTTCTGGGACATCTTCGACGTCACGGACATGCAGCCCGAGAGCCGGGGCGACATGCGCAACGCGGCCTTGAGCTCCGCCAACCAGCTCTCGCGCACGGATGCCATCGCTCGCGACTTCGGGCGGAAGATGGAGGACATCGCGGAGGACACGGCGGCGGACGTGGACGACGCCACGTCCGGTTCGGCGCTGTCCGTGGTGGCCACCTGGCCCGCGCGCTCCGCGTGGTTGGGGGTGGTGGGGCTGAGCAACGTGGTGCGCTTCGGGAAGGCGAGCATCAGCAGCTACATCGACCTGGTCACCACGCCCAGGAGCGAGCAGGGCGTGGGGTGGGACCACGAGGGCGAGTTCCTCGTCCGCTGCGTCGCTTCGCCCCAGTTCGACGACGACTCGCCCGTCCGCCGGGCCTCCAGCGTGGCCGCGGTCGTCGTCAAGGTGATGGACGTGAACCGGCGCGCGACGCAGGTGAACGACCAGAACCTCGCGAAGCTCCGGCGACTGGAGGCGCTGCGCGACCAGGCCACGGGGGAGGAGCGCGACGGGCTCGACGCCCAGATCGCGGCCCTTCAACGGGTGGAGACCGCCAGCGTGGCGGAGCTGGGCGGCGATGCGCGCACGGCGATAGAGGAGCGCATCGCGGTGGCGAACCAGCTCGCCGCGGATCGCCAGGGGAGCGTCGCCAGGGACTCGCGTACACCGGCGTCGCGATTGCTGGATGCGCAGCTGGAGCTGCAGGGCATCCCGCTGGAGGAGTACCAGCAGCAGCTCGCCCAGCAGAAGGAGCAGGTGGGCCAGCGGCTCCAGCTCATCGGCAAGGTGGGCGCGCGCATCCCGGGGGCCAACTTCCGGCCGGCCGTGACGCTGGTCTCCGAGGAGAACGGTCAGGTCCACGAACTCGTCATGATGCTGGGCGAGGCGGAGGGCTCGCGCGAGGGAGCGCGTCACTACCTGCTGGCGGACGTCACGGCGCCCTCTCCGAAGGACCGCTACGTCTTCGAGGGGCGCGGCAGTCAGCCGGGGACGAAGGGCCATGCGGAGGCGGTGCGCAAGGCCTTCGTCGACTTCCGGGAGAACAACGGCTACGGGCGCGGCACGCTGGCCCTCCGGTTGCCGAAGGCGCTGGAGGACGCGGCGGGCGGCCCCCTGGGGCTGGAGCCTCGCATGCGCAGCGCCCCGGGCACGCGCGGCCGGGTGATGCAGCGCCTGACGGACCTGGCCACCGTGGCGGAGATCGCGGGCCTGTTCCTCACCGGCCCCGCGGGCCTGGCGGTCGGACTGGCCGGCGGCCTGGCGGGGGCCGTCGTCGCGGTGGACAGCCTGTCCCGGCGGCACTCGGCGGGCGCGCTCCAGTGGGACTTCCAGACCCTCATGGACGTCTCGTCCATCGTCGGCGGCGTGGCGGCGGTGGCGTCTCCCGCGCTGTCGGCGCTGCGCAACGCGCCCCGCTGGGCGAAGCGCGTGGAGCGGCTGCAGGGAATCCTCCACATCTACGGCGTCACCCAGCTCGGCTCGACGGTCATCGTCATTCCGTACCAACTCGAGATGGAGCTGGCGGAGCTGGAGAAGTTGCAGGGGCAGCTCAGTCCGGGCCAGCTGGCGGCGCGGCGGGCGGAGGCCATCCTCGGCGCGGTCCGTTCGGGGTTGATGACGGCGGGCTCGGCGGTGCAGATGCTCCACCCGTCCGACGCGGGCGGCTCGCCTCATGCCGCGGACTCCGAGGACGGCCTCTCCACGCGACCGGCGGAGGTGGAGCCCCGGGTCTCCACGCCGGACGAGGTCCTGGAGCCGGTGTCACGTGAGGCCCGCGCGCCCGGCGACGAGGGGCCGCTGCCCGTGGATGCCGCGGGGCCGGCGGCGCGGCAGCCCGCGAAGAGCGAACGCGTCACGGCGCTGGAGCTCGAGCTGGGTGACCTCCAGGGCAAGGTGGCCGTGGTGGAGCTGGGGCCCCCGGAGTTGAAGGGGCGCTCCACGCGGGTTCGCTACCGGAAGGGCCGGGTCCAGATTGAAGTGGGACCCGAGGCGGGGCCTCACCAGATCCGCACGCACGTGGAGACGGCGCGGCTCCTGCGCCGCTACGAGGGGCCCATTGGCCACATCCGTCAGCTGCTGAGCCGGCTCGTCCAGGCCCTCACGCGCATCCCCGGCTACGGCACGCTCGGCTTCGAGTCCCGGCTGGAGGTGCGCAAGCTGAACCGCATCATCAGCGAGCTGGAGTCGCTGCACGCGGGCATCGACGAACGCATCCAGAAGGTCGGAGACAAGGAGGGCTCGGCGCTGGCCCGTGAGAAGGAGTCCGTCCAGCGGGACATCGCGGAGCTGGAGGTCCAGCTCGAACACTACGAGCGACTCGTCGACTCCCTGGAGGCCGGGCGTGGCTATGTGGCCGCGAATTACCATCCGACGACCGAGATCGCGCTCTCCACGGTGAAGGCGGAGCTGGCGACCGTCCGGACCATGCTCATTGCCCAGGAGCTGACGATCGTCACGAAGCTCATCGACCAGGCGGCGCTCCTCCAGCACCAGGGCCGGATGACGGGGGTCGAGGCCTGGGTCCAGAGGGCCGCGACACCTGGCACGACGCCCCAGTTGCTGAAGCAGCGCCTGGGCGAACTCTCCGAGGCCGTGAGAAAGACGTCGTTGTCGCCCGCGGATCTCGTGACCCTGGTTCCGCCGGCCTCGGGGAGCACGGCACCGTTCACGACCGCCGTGACGGCTGGCGGCGGAAAGGCCCGCAGGCAGATTGGGGACCGCGAGAAGGCCGCGCGCGAGTGGTTCTCGGGAGACAGCGTGGCGGCGTTCGACCTCTGGGCGGATATTCAGGTGAGCCGCGGCATCGATCTCGAGAAGGCCCTGGACACCAGTAGAGGGAAGGGAATGAAGGAACCCGACGTGAGGGCCGCCATCGCTCCCGCAGCGAACAGGGTGGCCGAGTGGGATCAGGCCCACCGCCATGTCGCCAACTTGTTGGGAGATCCTCTCCGTCCCGACCTGCCGCATGTACGCACTGAAAAGGGCGTCCGAATTATTTCGGGGACTGCGGAGGCCAGGATGGGAGAGCACGAGATCCAGCAAGCCTCCGAAATCCAGGAGCGCTCCAAGGAGACGGTCGTCCTCTTCGACAACAACGCCGCGGGGGTGTCATATCCGGGCATCGACGGCACCATCGGCTCACCGCCACGCGCCATACAGCTCAAGTATATCAAACCGACCTCCGATGCCTCCGGTGCCTCCGCCGCGCGAAGCGCGGCCATGGCCGCCCTGGAAAAAGCGCGCAATGCCGGATTCAACGATGTGGAGGTCTACATCAAGCCGGAGGGCAAGAAGATGGCGGACGTTCAGGCCGGCTGGGGCGGCCCCTTGAGCTCGGATGGTGGTGGGCCGCCCCGGCAGGTGGGGGACGTCTTCGAGAATCAGATCATCAAGCTCATCGAAATCCAATGTTCCAATGGGGTGATGCGGGTCGAGTTCGTGAACGGAACGTACGTCTTCAAGATTACGCACACCTTCTAGGAGAAGTGATGGCGGGACTCTTCATCAAAGCTTTTGCGCCGGGCGTGGGGACCGCCGAGGCCGCGGACCGGCTCGCGGAGGCCCTGGCAAAGACTGGCAGGGCCATCCACTCACGGCAGTGGCGCCACGGGACCGGGCCTTCCCCCACGAGCGGCCCCTGGCGGTTCTCCTGGCGGGTGATCCGCGCCACCGCGGTAGGCGGCACGGCGTTGACCCTCCAGGACGGACCCGCCGAGAGCTGGGACCTCGACTTCTTCCGGGCGCTGTCCTCGGTGGTGGATGGCGTGGTGGTGGGCATGGATCTGTATGACTCCCTGTCTCGCCGGGGGCTCGCCAGCTTCTTCTCCGGGCGCACGATGGAGGTGTCCCTCGAGGACGTCGGCCTCCCGCGCATCGCGCTGGGCGCTCCTCCGCCCCACCTGCTCCTCGGTGGCGCCTCCCTGGAAAGCGTGTACGAGGAGCGCTTCGGTAACTTCTGCAACTCCGTGTCCTCCCTCTTACGCTTGGGAGAAGTCCTCGAAGAGGGACACTGGGAGGTGGCGCCTCCCGTCACGGACTATGTGCTGGAGACCCTGCCAACCGAGAGCCTCCTGGTGTTGTCGAAGGTCGAGGCGTCGGACTGGAGCGCCGTGGCCGGACGGCTCGCTCCGGGGGGACGGTGGCGCGCGGGACGGACACCGAACACGAAGAATTCCTTCGTCGAGCTGCGCCACCCGGGCGTTTTCGACGAAGCACGCGTCGTCGCCATCTCCAAGGCCCTCGCATGTCCCGTCTCGGCCATCGAGTTGGTGTCGGGCGGTTCGCCCTTCCGGTGGGTCGAGGCGAACCAGGGGGACCTGGAGTCGTCGGGCGTGGGCGCGACCGGCATGGATTTCTTCAACGCGCTTGGCCGCGCCGTCTTCTTCCTGGGGGAGGGGCCCGGGCTGGTATTCGGTCGTGGCTCCGGCGGGTGGCACGAAATCACCGGATGAATCCGGCTGGATTCAAACCCTGGGCCAGGTCGAAAGACAGACTTGAGGGGGTTTGGAGAAAATCGCCGTGATAAAGCCAAGGCATAAAGGCTGGCGCGTATAGTTGGTGGATTGTCGGGGGAGTGTTGGGCACGTGTCAGACCCCCCAGATATAAGCCTCATCGACACACGGACCCGGCGCGAGTTGCGCCGATCGACTTGCGTCATGACCTGACAGGTCGGGCGTCTGATATTCATTTCAAGGAGAGGTGGCATGGCGACCTATCTGCATCCAGGTGTCTACCTGGAGGAGATTCCGAGCGGTGCAAAGCCTATCGAAGGAGTCGCCACGTCGCTGGCTGCCTTCGTGGGCGCGGCGACGCGGGGCCCTCTGGGCACGCCGGTGCTGGTGCACAGTCTGGAGGAGTACGAGCGCACCTTCGGGGCCATCAGCAGTGAGCAGGATGTGATGGGTTTCGCGGTGCTGGCCTACTACCAGAACGGCGGCAAGGACGCGTATATCGCCCGCGTGGCGGACCCCACTGGGGCCGTGGCGGCCACCGCGACGCTGGACAACGCGGATGTGTCGCCGGACCCGGTGCTCAAGTTGAGCGCTACCAGCCCCGGAGCCTGGGGCAACGGCCTCCACCATCGCGTGGTGCGCTCGGCCTCCACGGCGGCGCCGGCCTTCACGCTCGAGGTGGGCCACATGGAGCTGGTGGACGGGCTGCAACGCTTCAAGGCGGACCTGTCCTTCCCGAACCTGTCCATGAACGAGCGCTCACCGAGCTACGCGCTGTCGGTGGTCAACGGCGACTCCTCGCCGGTGCGGCTCGAGTTCGCCAACGGCACCGTGAAGGACCTGGCCGGCTTCGGCAAGCTGACGGGCGCGGCGCTCCACGCGACGGCGGTTCCCGCCAACTACTTCACCACCTTCGGCCTCCCGGAGGAGCTGTCGTTCAGCATCAACCTGGACGCCCTGGGCACGCGCAACTTCACCGTCCTGAAGACGCCCCTGGCGCTCGGGGGGACGGACGCGGCCGCGGACGCGGACAAGGTGGCCGCCGCCATCCAGCAGGCGGTGCGGGGCATCTCCGGCACGGACGCGCCCTTCAAGGACTTCACCTGCACCTACGAAACGGCCACGCGCCAGTTCGTGCTCTCGTCGCCGAAGTCGTCGTACGCCTCCGTGGAGGTCTACGACACGGGCTCGGGCCCCACGCTCGCCAAGGCGATGAGGCTGGACCCTGCCTCCAGCCCCACCGCGGCACACGGCGCCGTGATGCTGACGCCCGCGTCGGTGGAGGCCAGCTCGACGGCGAAGCTCGCGGGCGGGGCGGCCAACGCGCCCCGTCCGGAGGACTTCCAGGCCGTCTTCGGTGGCGCGCTGAGGAAGATCCGCGACATCACCACGGTGGTTCTGCCGGGCAACGCGCTGCCGAGCACCGGCGCGGGCAACGGCGCCGTCGCCGCGGCGCTCGCGCACTGCGAGGAGATGCGCAACCGGGTGCTCATCGTCGACCCGGAGCCTGGCTTCGAGCTGACGTCGGCCTCGCGCGTGGACCAGCTCAAGCTGCCGACGTCCACCTATGCCGTCGCCTACTACCCCTGGGTGAAGGTGGCCAACCCCTTCTACAAGGCGGAGGCGCCGGGCACGAAGAGCCCCACGGTGAAGGTGGCGCCATCGGCGTTCGCGGCGGGCATGTGGTCGCGCGTCGACGCGCGCCGGGGCGTGTGGAAGGCGCCCGCGGGCGTGGAGACGGGGCTGACGGGCGTGGCGGGCCTGGAGTTCGGGGTGGATGACGGCGTGCAGGACCAGCTCAACCCGCTGGGCGTCAACGCGCTGCGCGCGCTGCCGAACTTCGGCTCGGTCATCTGGGGAGCTCGCACGCTGGCCACCAAGGCGGACCCGGAGTGGCGCTACGTGTCCGTGCGCCGCACGGCCATCCTCATCGAGCAGAGCGTCTACAACGGCATCCAGTGGGCGGTGTTCGAGCCCAATGACCACCGGTTGCACGCGGCGCTGCGCACCAACATCGGCTCGTTCATGGACGGCCTGTTCCGGGCCGGTGCCTTCCAGGGCGAGAAGGCCTCCGACGCGTACTTCGTCCGCTGCGGTCTGGGCGACACCATGACCCAGGGAGACATCGACCGGGGGCAGGTCATCGTCGTCGTCGGGTTCGCGCCGCTCAAGGCCGCCGAGTTCGTCATCGTCCGCATCCAGCAGAAGCTCCAGCAGTAGGTCCCCCGACCGAGGTGATGAGACATGGCCGCACCGATGTTCACGGTGAACACGCACCGACACGATCCGTACCGGACCTTCAAGTTCCAACTGCTCATCGACGGCCGTCCGGTGGCCGGGCTCAAGAAGATGGGCGCCCTGAAGAAGAAGACGGAGGCCATCAAGTGGCGCACGGGGGGAGACCCGTCGCACGAGCGCATCTTGCCGGGAGGCACCAGCTACGACCCCATCACCCTGGAGCAGGGGCTGACGCATGACCCCGTGTTCGAGGCCTGGGCCGCCCTGGTGAACAACGTCGAGGGTGACGCGGCGATGTCCTTGAAGAACTTCCGCAAGGACCTGGTGATCAACGTCCTCAACATGCAGGGGCAGGTGGCCATCTCCTACAAGATCCTCCGGGCCTGGGTGTCGGAGTACCAGGCGCTGCCGGATCTGGACTCGCAGGCGATGAGCGCGGTGGGCATCCAGACGCTCACGCTCCAGCATGAGGGCTGGCAGCGTGACACGAGCGTGCCCGAGCCCGCGGAGACCTGATGCTGCTGCCAGGTGGACTCCTCCGCGCCGGAGCGCTCCGGCGACAGTTCTCCTTCCGCGAACCGGACGGAGTCCTCGAGCTGGAGCTCGCGGAGCTGGCGCGGGGGCGCGGGTCGCTGCCGCGCAAGGTGTCGCGGGTGTTGGCGGCGGCGCTGGAGCACGTGGGCGGTGCTCCGGTGGACGGGGTGCTCGCGGGTGAGCTGTGTGTCGCGGATCGCCAGTTCCTGATGCGGGGACTGGAGCGGCTGCTCGGCCTGGAGCGGTCGTGGCACACGGTGGTGTGCGGCGCGTGCGGCGAGCGGTTCGACTTCGAGCTGCCGGTGTCGCGCTTGCCGGTGAAGCAGGCGGGGGAGGGCTTCCCCTTCGCGGAGGTGGAGACGGGGCAGGGGCGGGTCCGGGTCCGCGTGCCCGCGGGCGCGGACCAGGAGGCCGTCGTGGAGGAAGGGCGGATGGACGCGCACGCGCTGCTGGCGCGCTGCGCGGAGCCGCTGGACGCCTCCACGTGGGACGTGACGCGGCTGGATGCCGCGGACGTGCAGCGCATCGACGAGGCATTGGAGGCGGTGTCTCCAGCAGTGGTGACGCGGGTCCGGGCGCCCTGTGCCGCATGCGGGGACGTGCGGGAGGTGGAGGTGGACCCGTATGGGTGCCTGTCCCTGGACCCGGAGGCGTTGCTGGAGGAGGTCCACACGCTGGCGTCGACGTACCACTGGAGCGAGCGGGACATCCTCGCGCTCCCGAGGCACCGGCGGCGGCGGTACCTGCGTCTCGTGGAACGGGGCGCGGGTGTGACGACGTGAAACGACTTTGGAGTCCGCGATGGGGTTTCTGGCTGACATCCTTGCCGATGCGCTCCCGCACCGGGTGCCCGAGGCACCGCTGGACGAGCGGGAGGACACACCTGTGTCCGAGGTCGTCGGGGAAGCACCACCTGCGTGGGGCGGAGTGCCCGCCCCCCGGTCCGCGGACCATGAATGGGAGGCCAGGCCTGACTCCGGAAACGGAGGTCGAGGTCTGGGAAAGGTGGCTAGCGCAGTGGTCCCTCAGGGGCAGGGCGGCATCCTGGCAGGTGCCGTCCGAGTTCCAGTGGAGGCTGGTGGGGAACCGGACCGGGAGACCGGCGACGACCCCGACAGCCTTGATGTTCTACCCGAACCGGCCTTCGTGAAGTCACGTGGGGCGGGTGGGCTTGAGGTGCCTGAAGGCGTGCCCGGACTGACGTCGCTTCCTCGTGGAGCGGGGTTGGAAGAAGGCAGGTCCCAGGACACCGAGCGCTCCTCCGTTCCGCCTCTGGCTTCGACAGGTCTGCTCAGGAGAAAGCCACAGGGGTCCGCCACCCCTCCCGCCTTCGTGCCGTCCGTGCCTCCGCGTGTTCCGGAGGCTCGGGGGCCCTCAATGCCCGCGCCCCAGGAGGCCGCGTCCAGCCGGTCCCCGGGGCCGGCGGCACCGGGGGCCTCCGTTCAAGAAGCCCCAGCGCCGGAGGGGCGCGCCGTGCCCGGGGCCGCCGCGTCCGAGACTCCATCTTCTGCCCGGCGCCCGGTGCCGGGCGCGCCCGCCGCCGAGCGGGAGGCGCGGGCGATTCCCCGGGACGTCGCGCGACAGGCTCCGCCGCCAGGGGAAGCCGCGCGTGGAGCCGCTCCGGCGTTGCCGCCAGGAGAGGCCGCGCGAGGGACCGCTCCGGCGTTGCCGCCGCGGCGCGAGCTCCAGGAGCCCCGTGTGCACATCGGCGAGGTGCACGTGGTCATCACCGCGCCGGCGCCCGCGCCCGCGTCTTCCTCCGCGATTCCGGGCCAGGGCTCGGACTTGCTCAACCGTCACTACCTCCGGAACGCCTGAGATGGCACTGCCTGAATCCTCGGTCTCCGTGGCCTGCCGCTCGCTGGCGGACTTCGTTCGCGAGAGCTTCCGCCTGCAGGGGCAGACGGTCCGCGTGCCCATTGGCACGCCCGCCGCCGCCGCGCCCGCCGTGGGTGACACGGACCACCGGGTCAACCTGTTCTTCCACCGCTTCGAGCCACCGCCCATGGGCGCGGACGTGCTGCCCGGTCAGCCCTGGTTCCTGCGCGTGCACTGCCTGGTGACGGCGTTCGCCGCCGCCGAGGACACGGTGAGCGCGGGGGAGAACGACCTGCGCCTGCTGGGCGAGGTCATCCGCTTCTTCCACGAGAAGCCCGTCATGGACGCGCTGGACGCCTCCGGCGAGGGGGTCCGCCTGCAGCTCATCTTCCAGCCGCTGAGCCTGGATGACATCAACCGCCTCTGGTCCACGCAGAAGGACGTCGTCTACCGGCCGTCCGTGGCCTACGAGGTGGCGCTCGTGCCGGTGGTGCCGCGCACGCGCACGCGCGAGGCGCCTCGCGTGGTGTCCGTGGGGGCGCACGTGCAGCCGGGGACACACCGCGGGCCGGTGCCGGCGGTGCCAGCCTGGACGCCGCCCCTGGCGCGGCTGAGGGTGGACCCCCGGTTGGAGGACTGGGCGCCGCAGGTTGGCTTCGTGCGCGCGGGGACCTGCACGCAGAGCCTGGTGTTCGAGGTGGGCAGCCCGGAGCTGGCAGGCTTCACGCCAGAGGTCGTGGTGGCCGGAGCGGACGGCGCGAGCGTGCACTTCCGCTGGGACGTCTGGGACCAGACCCTGGGGTGGCGCACGGTGGACACGGCGGTCGACATGACGCCGGCCGTGCTGGAGGTGGATCCGGAGCAGCCGCCCGCCGCGTCGCGTGTGCCGGTGCCGCTGCCCTTCTCGGACCATGCGGGACAGGCCGTGCTCTATGCCGTGCGCCGCTACCGGCGCGCCGCGGATGGGCCGGAGGGCGTGGAGCTCGAGGCGCGGGGCAACCCCGTCTTCGTCACCTTGCATGGAGGTGGCGCATGAGCACGGAGCCCCTGCGGGCGGAGGTGGAGCGGGTGGAGTTGCTGGGGCAGTGCCTGTCGCGGCTGCGGCAGGGCGCGCCGTTGGAGGACGCGGTGCTGGAGCGGCTGCGCGAGGCCCAGGCGCGGGTGCGGGGGGCCCGGGAGGATGGCTCGGCGTGGCGCCGGCTCCGCGCGAGCCAGCTCGCCCCCGTCGAGTACGATGTGCTGGCCTGCGCGGTGGCGCCCGAGATGGAGCCTCGCGTCGGCTGGCTCTTCCAGCAGCTCCAGCCCGGCGCGGCGCAGCCGGTGTACCCCACGGCGGCGCTCATCCAGGAGCTGCTCGCATTGCAGCCCGCGGACGGCGCGAGGTTGTCGTCGGTGTTGTCCGAGGACGCGCCCCTGCGGCGCCTGGGGTTGCTGGAGCGCGACGAGGGAGGCCCCTACTCGCCCATCCGGCCGAGCCGGGGGCTCACGCCGCGCCTGCTCGGAGCCCCGGAGCCGCCCCTGTCGCTCCCGGGCGCGCTGCGGGTGCCGGGCACGGCGCGCTGGGAGGAGCTGGTGCTGCCGGAGGCGAAGCTGGCGCTCCTGCGGGAGTTCCTGTTGTGGCTCCAGCATCGCGAGACGGTGGTGGAGCAGTGGGGCGGCCGCGCGATGGGAGGCCCCGTGGCGCTGTTCTCCGGCCCGTCCGGGACGGGGAAGACGTTCGCCGCCTCGGTGCTCGCCACGACGATGGGCTGGGAGCTGCACCGCGTGGACCTGGGCGCGCTCGTCAGCAAGTACATCGGCGAGACGGAGAAGAACGTCAGCAAGCTCTTCGACGCGGCCCACGGGCGCGACGTCATCCTCCTCTTCGACGAGGCGGACAGCCTCTTCGGCCGCCGTGGCGAGGTGCGCGAGGCCCGCGACCGGTACGCCAACCAGGAGGTGAGCCACCTGCTGGCGCGAATCGAGCAACACACGGGGCCGTGCATCCTCACCACCAACCTCAAGGGCAACCTGGACCCGGCGTTCGCCCGCCGCTTCCAGGTGGTGGTGGAGTTCCCCCGGCCGGACGCCCGCGCGCAGGCGAGGTTGTGGCGGGGGCTCTTGCCGCCGCGCGCGCCGCTGTCGCCGGAGGTGGACCCGGAGGTGCTGGGCTCGGCGGTGAGCCTGTCCGGTGGCGGCATCCGCAACGCCGCGCTGCACGCGGCCTATCTCGCCGCGGGCGCGGGGACCCCCATCGGCATGCGGGAGCTCGCGCTCGCGGTGTGGCGCGAGCTGGGCAAGGAGGGGCGCGACGTGTCCGCCTCGGAGCTGGGGCCCTTGCGCAAGCACCTGCCAAAGGAGCTGGGGCCATGCTGACCATCGACGCGTTGCACCTGCGGCTGCCAGCGGGCTTCGAGCGCCGCGCGGACACGCTCGTCCGGCTCGTCGCGCGCGAGCTGTCCCGCGTGCACGTGGTGGATGAAGGGACGCACCACGTGCCTTCCGCGCACCTGTCGCTGCACGTGGACCTGTCGCTGCCGGATGGGGAGGTGGCCTCGCGCATCGCCCACGCGCTCGTCTCGCATGTCAGGGGCGCGGTGGAGACTGGCCGGGTCGAAGAGGAAGGAGGCCGCGGATGGTGAGGGTGAGCAGGGGCGCGCTGGTGGAGTACGGCCTGTCCGTGCCTCCCCTGGCGCTGGTGTTCGACTTCAATCCGCGGACGCTCTCGCGCACGCGCACGCTCACCCTGCGCACGCCGGGGACGCCAGGGCTGCGCGGGGCCTACGACTTCGCGCTGCCCACGGAGACGCCCCGCGTGGCACAGGGCGTGTCGGTCGAGCCGGAGTCATTCACGCTGGAGATCCTCCTGGACGCCACCGATCGCATGCACGAAGGCGACGCGGTGGCCGCAACGCTGGGCATCCAGCCGGAGCTGGACACGCTGCGCACGCTGGTCGAGCCGAAGTCGCAGGGGCCGGGAGGGCTCCAGCTGCTGGCCAGCCTGGGGCTCGGGTCGGAGCGGGCCTTCCAGCGCGAGCAGTTCGCGTCGGTGCTGCTGTTCGTCTGGGGGGGCCAGGTGCTGCCCGTGTTCCTGACGTCCGTCCGGGTGGAGGAGACGAACTTCCTGCCATCGCTGGTGGCCTACCGGGCGACGGTGTCGCTCACGTTGCAGGTCATCGAGGGCAACAACCCGTTCTACCTGCGGGAGAAGGCCCGTCAGCTCGTGGGCGCGGCGGTCAACAGCGGCCGGCTCACCGCGGACCTGCTCAAGGGGGTGCTGTGATGTTCCCGCGTGACTCGCGGTATGCGAAGGCCCGTGCCTTCGACGAGGACCCGGTGTTGGGGGAGGTGTTCCGCGGCGTGAGGCCTCGCGCCATCGGCCCGGCCACTGGCGTGTTGGAGCACGTGGTCCGCTCCGGTGAGCGCCTGGATCTGCTGGCGCGCCACTACTACAACGACGCGAGGCTGTGGTGGCGCATCCTGGACGCCAACCCGGGCTTCCTCTTCGGCGGCGACCTGACGCTCGACAGCTTCGTGGGCCAGGTCATCCTCATCCCCCGGGCCACGGAATAGCGCCATGCTGGCCGACCTGTTCAGCGAGCGCTTCCGGGCACCCGTCGAGTGCTCCATCGAGGTGCGAGGCCGTCCCATCACCTCGCTCTATCCGTTCCTGCGCGAAGCCAGGGTGGAGCTGAGCCGCGACCGGGTCGGCGTGGCGACGCTCGTCTTCGACACGCGCCGCGACGAGAGCGGGCGCTGGACGGTGCAGGACGCGGAGGTCCTGGCCCCCTGGGAGCCCATCCTCATCGAGGCCCGCTTCGGTCAGCGCACCGAGGAGGTGCTGCGGGGCTTCGTGCGCGAGGTGCGCGCGGACTACCCCGAGGACATGGGCACCGCCCGCGTCACGGTGTCCTGCCAGGACGAATCGCTGGCGATGGACCGCGAGCACGTGCGGCGCGTGTGGGGCGCGGAGGTCCCGACGTCGGACGGCGTGCTGCTGGCGGAGATCGCCGCGCGCCACGGTCTGGCGGTGGACCCCACCAGCGGCGCCGGCCTGAGCGGATTGGTGGTGCCGCAGGACTCCACCGACATCCGGTTCCTGCGTGCCCGGGCCGAGGCCAACGGGTACGAGCTGCTGGTCCGGGGGGGCGTCATCTACTTCGGGCCCATGCGGCTGGACGCAGAGCCCCAGCCGACCCTCCGCGTCTACGCGGGCCTGGACACGCACTGCCGCGCGTTGAGCGTCACCACGGACGGGCACCGCCCGAACACGGTGGCGGTGGACCTGGCCCCCTTGTCGGGCGCGGAGCCTCGCCGGCAGGAGGTGACGCCGGACCTCCCGCTGCTCGGGACCCGGCAGGCGCACGGTGGACATGAGGGGCGCGACTTCACGTGGCTGCTCACCCGCGAGGGGGCCGTGGACGAGGAGGAGCTGCTCGCCCGGGCCCGGCGCAAGGTGAACGACTTCTCCCTGCGCGTGCGCGCGGAAGGGGAGCTGGACGGCACGGCCTACGGTCATGTCCTCAAGGTGGGCCAGCCCGTGGGCGTGGACGGCGTCGGTGAGTGGCTGGGCGGCATCTACTACGTGGACGCCGTCACGCATGTCTTCTCTCACGACGGTTACCGGCAGGGGCTGCGCCTCTTGCGCAATGCCTATGGGGACAACCTCGGGGGCGGGGCGCTCAACGTGCTGGGAGGTCTCCTGTGACGCCAGAGCTGCTCACGGAGCTCGTCCGGCATACGCGCGACAAGTACTTCGGAAAGTACCGGGGCTTCGTCGTGGACAACCAGGACCCGGAAGGACTGGGGCGCCTCAAGCTGCGGGTGCCGTCGGTGCTGGGCTCCGAGCCCTCGCCCTGGGCGCTGCCCTGCGTGCCCTTCGGTGGCGCCGCTGGACATGGCTGGTTCGCCATTCCGGAGGTGGATGCCCAGGTGTGGGTGGAGTTCGAGGAGGGGGACCTGCGCAGGCCCATCTGGACGGGGACGTTCTGGCAGAAGAAGGAGGACGTGCCGGAGGACGCGGCGAAGACGCCTCCCACCACGCGCCTGCTGCGCACGCCCGCGGGCCACGTGTTGCGGTTCGACGACGCGAAGGACGAGGAGGCGGTGCTGCTCCACCACCCGAAGGGGGCAGCGCTGAGCATCGACCCGAAGGGGACGGTGGCGCTGACGGACGCCAAGGGCGCCACGGTGGTGCTGGACGCGGAGGGCGAGGAGCTGCGCGTCGAGGACAGCCACGGCAACTCGCTCGTCCTGTCCTCCAGCGGCGTGCGGGTGGAGGACGCGCACGGCAACACCATCGAGACCGCGTCCTCGGGGGTGAAGGTGAAGGGCCAGCAGGTGGTGGTGGAGGGGACGCAGGTGCTCCTGGGCGGCAGTGGCGGGGAGCCCGTCATCAAGGGGCAGAGCTTCCTCACCCTGTTCGCCACGCACGTGCACACCTCGTCGGCGCCGGGGGGCCCCACGTCGCCGCCCATCCCCCAGGGCGAGATGAGCACGCTGTCGACGTCGGTGATGACGAAGTGAGGGAAAGGGACGAGGGATGAGCGAGCCATTCGATCAGCGTCAGCGCCTGGGGGACCCACCGTGCCTGGCCTTCCCGTTCCGCGTGGAGGCGCAGGGGCCGGCCATCAGCCGGCGCGGCCAGCACGTGCGGGAGCAGATCGAGCAGGTCCTCTTCACCACGCCGGGGGAGCGGGTGTTCCGCCCGGACTTCGGGGGTGGGGCGAAGATGCTGGTGTTCGAACCCAACGGCACGCCGCTGTGGGACGTGACGCGGCGGCGGATGCAGGCGGCGCTGGCGGACGCGCTGCGCGGAGAGGTGGACCCGGGCAGCCTGGAGCTGGAGGTGACGGGCGAGGACGAGAAGCTCCAGCTCGTCGTGCGCTACCGGCTCACCACGCTGGGGGTTGCCCAGCAGCAGCTCTTCGCGGTGGGAGGCGTCGGTGGCTGACACGCCCGTGCCTGAAATCATCTTCGAGCCCGGGCTGCCGGGGTGTGGCCGCCGCGTGGTGCGGGGACTGCCCCGGCCGCTCCCGGACGTGGGCAACGACTTCGACTGGCAGGTGCGCGACTTCGACGGCTTCCGCCGCTTCATGATGGAGGAGCTGGCGGCGCGCTTCCCGGAGCGCCAGCGCTGGACGGCGGCGGACATCGAGGTCGTCCTGGTGGAGCTGTTGTCGGCGGTGCTCGACCAGCTGTCGGACATGGCGGACCGGGTCGCCGCCGAGTCCTTCCTGGAGACCGCGCGCCGGCCGGAGTCCGTGCGGCGGCTGTTGCGGCTCATTGGCTACGACGCGGAGCGCATGGCCTTCGCCGCGGGAGACATCCGCACCAACCCGGCGGCGGATGGGGCGGGGGCGAGGGCGGAGCTGGAGCAGGCCTGGGCGGCGAACCCCTTCCTGATGGAGGCGGCGCGGCGCGCGGGGCCTCGCGAGCTGCACGTCCAGCGGCGCATGGTGACGGTGGAAGACTACGGCGGGATGCTGGAGGAGCACCCGCTGGTCCGCCACGCGCAGGCCTCGCTGGAGTGGGGCGGCTCGTGGACCGTCGTGCGGGTGGCCATCATCGGGTGGAATGACCGGGTGCTGGATGCCGTGGAGGGCACGAGCGCGGCGGCCACCACGCCCGCGGACCTGCGCAAGCGCGTGGAGCGCTTCCACATCGAGCGGGGGCTGGATGCGCCGCACTGGCCGGACACCACCCTGCGCACGTTGCTGGGCGGCTACGTGGAGACGTACCGGATGATGGGCCAGGAGGTGCAGCTCCAGGACGCGGTGCCGGTGGGCATCCAGCTGGCGTTCACCGTCCAGGTGGGGCCGGACTACTTCCAGTCCGAGGTCCGCTCCGCGGTGGAGCAGGCCCTCGGGCGCGGCCCGGGAGGGTTCTTCGAGCCGGGCCGGCTGCGCTTCGGCGAGGACGTCAACGCCAGCGACCTCATCCAGACGCTCACCGCGCTGGAGGGCGTGGAGACGGTGCAGTTGGATCAGCTCAAGCGTTTCGGCGCGCGCTACCTGGACCAGGTCGCCACCGGCCGCATCCTGCTCCAGGGCATCGAATTGGCCACGTGTGACAACGACCCGGCCCATCCGGAGCGGGGCTCGTACACGTTGAACCTGCAGGGCGGGAGGCGAGGGTGAGCAAGTCATCGGACATCACCCGGTGGAACCGGGCGGGGTTGCGGCGCATCCGTTACGTGGACGCCAACGCGGCCACGCTGCTCGAGGAGCTCCGCGCGCGATTGGACGAGCGCTTCAACCGGCCGGAGGCGTCCGTCCGCTGGCCCGGGATGCAGGCTCCGGTTCCGGAGAGCGAGTCCGAGCGGCAGGCGCGGCTCGTGGCCCAGTACGAGGCCCCGCGTGCCTCCGTGCCGGATTGGGGTTGGGAGATTGCCCGCGCCCTGGCGCGTGCGACGCACGTCCTCACCGAGCACGTGGATGCCTATGCCAACGAGGGCTACCTGGGGACGGCGACCCAGTGGGAGAGCCTGCGCCGGCTGGTGGAGATGATTGACTACCACCCGTCGCCTCCCGCGTCGGCCTTCACGCCGCTGGTGGTGCACGCGAAGGCGGGGACGCGGGGACGGCTGGGGCGCGGCTTCGCGGTGCGGCACTCGCCGCCGGACGGGGGCGCGCCCGTCACGTTCGAGTCGCTCGACGACCTCGACGTGGACGCGGAGCTCAACCTGCTCCGGCCCGCGGGGCACGGGGTGAGTCCGGACGCGCTGGGACACTCCACGAAGAAGCTGGTGTTGGAGGGGAGCCTCTCCGGCATCAACGCGGGGGAGCCCGTCGTCCTCGAGAGCGAGGTGGATGGGCGGTGCGTGGCCTTCGTGGTGGACAGCGTCCTCCAGGAGGCGGAGACCACGACCCTGCGGGTGACCCCCACGCTCCCGAGCAACGTCTTCACCCTCGGGCGCACGCGCGTGCATGTCCGCCCCAAGGAGCGGTTGCCGGTCCAGGGGCCGCTGCGGACGGGAGGCGCGGTGGGGTTGACGCTGCGGCTGGCGGTGGAGCCGCGGGGCCTGCTCGCGGGGGACATCGTCACCGTGTCGGACGGGCAGCGGCGCTACTACCGGCGCGTCACCGCCGTGGACGGGAAGAAGGTGGGGTTGGAGCGAGGCGTCGGCGAGCTGGCCCTGTCGCAGGCGGTGCTGGCCCGGCCGGTGGTGGTGCCGGTGGCGCGGCAGATGGGGCAGCGGAGCATCACCTCGACCGAGCCGCCCTCGGTGGCGTACTTCGTCCAGGTCCCCGGTGCCTGGCAGCGCTTGAACGGGGAGACGCTGGGGGACCCGCGCGCCTTCGATGACCCGGTGCGGGAGTACGAGGTGCACGTGGTGTCCGCCGCCGAGGTCCCGGTGGAGACCTCCGAGGAGGCGAATCGGGGCTACACCCTGCTCAAGCTCACCCAGCGGCGCGGTGAGGGAGAGACAGAGGAGTCGCTCTACAACCCGCAGTCCTTCCTGGCGCCGCCGCCCGCGTCCGCGGGGGGCTGGGAGGTGGACACCTTCCTGATGGCGGACGACTCGGCGTCGTTGCTGCCACGGACCCTGTGGGCGGACAAGCCCAAGGGGCTCGCGGCGGGGGACTTCGCGGTGGTGGTGACGGGCGTGCAGTCCTCGTGGGGGCGGCTGGCCTCGGTGGCGAACAACGCTGAGTTGGGGCGCACGGAGCTCGTCCCCGTGGACGGCTGGCAGGGCCGGGGCGGGGGAGAGTTTCCCCGCGCGGAGACGCGCGTGTACGGCCGCTTCCAGGATGCGGCGCGGCTGGTGGGTTGGGACGAGAACGCCACGCCGCTGTCCGGCACGCAGGTGCCGCTGGACACGGTGCCACGGGGCCTGACGTTCGGCCGCGCCGTGGTGGTGCGGCAGGAGGGCGGCACGGCGCCGCCGCTGCTCACGCGCGTGCAGGGCACCGGCGAGGGCTTCGTCGCGCTGGTGGACCCGCTGCCTCCCGGCAGCACGGTGGACAACCTGGTCCTCCACGCGAACGTCGTCCTGGTGGGGCACGGAGAGCGCAAGCCCGAGGAGGTGCTGGGCAGCGGAGACGCCACCCAGACCGGGCAGGCGTTCGTGCTGCGGGAGCGCGGCCTCTCGTTCGTCGCGGACTCCACGCGCGCGTCGGGCGTGCGCGCGGACCTGGAGGTGCAGGTGGCGGGCCGCCGCTGGCAGGCGGTGGAGAGCCTGCGCGAGTCGGGCCCCACGGACCCGCACTACACGGTGCGCCTGGTTCGCGACGGGGAGCTGGCGGTCGTCTTCGGTGATGGGCGCAACGGCCGGCGGCTGCCGACGGGCGCGAACAACGTGCGGGTGGGCTTCCGCGCGGGCTCGGGGCTGCGAGGCAACCTGCCCCCGGGCAGCCTCGCGAAGCCGAGCCGGCCTCATGCGCTGGTGGAGGCGGTGGAGCAGCCGCTGCCCGCTTCGGGGGGCAACGACATGGAGGACGTGGAGGCGCTGCGCCGCACCGCGCCCGCCACGGTGCTGACGCTGGAGCGCGCGGTGTCGACGGAGGACTTCGCCAGCCTCGCCATGGGCCACAGCAGCGTCTGGCAGGCGCGCGCGCTGCTCAAGCGCAACCCCGGCTCCCGCATGGAGCGGGTGGAGGTGGTGGTGGTGCCCTCGGACGGTGGAGAGCTGGGGCCCCTGAAGGAGTCCCTGGCGGACTTCCTGCGCGCCCACGCGCTGCCGGGCGTGGAGGTGTCGCTCTCCCGCTATCTCAGCGAGCCGGTGACGCTCGACGTGGAGGTGGAGGTGGACACGCGGGCCTTCAACCCGGACGCGGTGGTGCAGGCGGTGCGGGCGGCGCTGCTGGACGCGCTGTCGCTGCGGCACCGGGGGCTGGGACAGGCGCTGTACCTCAGTGACGTCTACAAGGTGGTGGAGGCCGTGACGGGTGTGGAGAGTTCCATCTGTGTGATGGCCGGTGTGCCGGGGCTGCAGCGCAAGGACGCGCCGTCCGGCGCGCACGTCGTCTACCTGGCGCCGGAGGGGCAGGACCTGTCCGTGCGCTTCAAGGAGTACTCACTGTGAGCTCGGGAAGCGGGGGAACGGGGAGCGGGCTCGGCGCGCAGCTCTACGGGCTGCTGCCGGAGGTGTACCGCACGCGCGACAACGGCGACCTGCGCGACTACCTCGGGGCTTGTGGCGAGGTGCTGGACCTGGTCCGCGGGGTGATGGCCCAGCGGTTGGCGGATGCGTTCCCCGACCATCCGGACGCCCAGGGCTGGACGCTGCCGTACCTGGCGGAGCTCCTGGACGTGAAGCTGCTGTCACCCGCGGAGCCGGAGCAGCGGCGTGAGCTGTCCCAGGCCGTGTCGTTGCGCCAGCGCAAGGGCACGCCCGGGTCGGTGGCCCAGATCGCCCAGGATGTCGGCCAGTATGCGTGGGACACGGAGGACCCGCGCAGCGAGCCCCCCGAGCCTGTCTACCTCCAGGAGGGTTGGAGGCGGGTGGCGGTGACGCCGCGCGTGGGACAGCCGTTGCTCCCGCCGGAGTCGCTCGGGGCCCTGCCACTGCCGGCGGGGGCGCCAGCGCGACGGCACCCGGCGCTGCCCGCGGCGACGGTGGACCTGCGGTACCTGTCCCGCAAGGTGGCGCTGCCGCCGCGTGGGGATGGCTCGTCGCTGCCGCCGTTGCAGGAGAACGTGCACGGCATCCCCGCGGCGCCCGGCCACTTCGACGACGTCTCCCGGCGGACGCCGGACCTGCGCCGGCCCTCCGCGCGGCAGGGACAGGTCCACCCCAAGCGCGTCGCGGTCTTCACGCTGCCCAGGGTGGGGTTCTTCCCTCCGGGCTGGGAGTTCGGAGACACGCGTCCGCTGCCCGTGCCCCCGGAGCCGTCGCGCGTGCTGCCCCGGCGCCGTCAGGGGCTCCTGCCGCCCGAGCCGGAGTCGGGCGACTACGTCCTCGAGAACCTCGTCCTGCCAGAGGGAGTGGACGTCATCGTCGGCAATCGGCCGCTGGTGATGCGCAACTGCGTCGTCCAGGGCAGCGTGTACATCGACGTTCCCGATACCGCGCACGTCATCGAGGACTCCATCGTCACGGGGATGGTGTCGAAGAACCTGGGGAACGCGCTCGTCGTCCGCCGCTCCGCCATCGGCGACCTCCTGCTGGAGGCGGGCACGTTGGACGTGGTCGGCGCGACGGTGGAGGACAGCCTCCTGGGTTCAATCGAGAGCACTGCGTTGATCACGTTGCTGAGCGTGACGGTGCTCGACACGATGAACGTGGAGAGGTGCTTCGCCAACGACTCAATCTTCGCGGGCTCCGTCATTCCCCGCCCTGGGGAGGGCAACTGCTTCCGCTACTGCCGGCTGCCAGAGGCCGCGCTGGCGGCGTACACCGTGGAGGGGCAGCCCGCGGAGGCGTACGCGTGTACGAGCGAGGTGCCCCGTTTCCGCGCCACCGCCTTCGGAGCCCCCGGCGCTGGCGTGCTCGCGAGCGACAGCGGCGCGAGGCTGCTCGACGGCGCGGAGGATGGAGGGGAGCTGGGGGCCTACCGCCACCGTCGCTATGCGTTGCGCGACGAGGCGGTGCTCGCCCGGCTCCGTGAATCCCTGCCCGCGGGCATGAGCGCCATCCTGGTTCCCGACGAACGGCTCGGCCTGGCCCTGCCCGTCGTCACGCCTCCTTCCACCTGATTCCCGCTTCGACTCCTGCGGAGTTCCTCATCATGAAGACCCAGATTTCACGCGACTCCCACGACTCCTCCAAGCGCTACTCCGGCGTCTACCAGCAGCAGGGGCGGATGCTCACCGACGCGGACTGGAACGAGTTGGTGTCCATCATCAACGACCGCGTCACCAGCGCGCTGCGGGACGTGGTGGGCAGCGGCGGCCCCGCCACCGGCAAGCTGCTCATCTCCAACACGCTGCAGATGACGCCCGGCAGCGTCTACGCGGACGGGCTGATGGCCTCGCTGCCCGGCACGACGCCCTTCACCTACGCCACCCAGCCGGACTTCCCGTTGGCTCCGGGGGCACCCGCGGTGGGCGAGAGCTTCTACGCGGACGTCTGGGAGCGGCCGGTGCTATTCCTGGAGGACCCGAACCTCCAGGACCCGGGGCTGCACGGCGCGGACACGTGCACCCGCACGCAGGTGATGCTGCAGATCAAGCGCTGCCCCGCGGGCCAGCAGCCCACGGACCCGCTCGTCAACCCGGGGCGGGGCAACGCGCCGCTCACCTTGTCCCAGCGCGTGGGGGGCACGGGGCCCGCCGCCCAGTTCACGGGCAACTACCTCTTCCGGCTGGAGGTGCACGACGTGAAGGGCTCGCCCACGGCCCCCAGCGAGCTCACGTTGAAGTGGTCGAGCGAGAACGCGGCCGAGGCCTACGCGAACGGGCCTCGCGTGCCCCAGGACTACCAGGGCAACGACTGGCTCTACGAGTTCTACAACGCCGCGACGGAGCGCCACCTGGGCGTGCACCTTGGCACGCCCCCGGCGGGGTTCCCCTCGCGCGGCCTGTTGAAGGAGGGCTACCCGGTCTCCGTGCCCGACGCGGCCACGTACCCGTTCGTGCGCAGGTGGGACGGCTGGTGCACGCTGACGCGCAACACCACGACGGGAGTCTGGACCTTCGTCAGCGGAGGGAGGGATCGCGGCGCGCCGCTGTCCACGGCCAACGCGCAGGGCGTGCATGGCCACGTGCGCATCGATAACGGCGTGCTGCACCTGGAGCTCCAGGACCTGGCGCTCGCGCTCACCCTGACGGGAGGGGGCACCACCAGCCGTACCTTCGTCGCCGGGGACTACTGGCTGGCGCCCGTGCGCGAACAGGATGCCGCGGGGGACCAGCTCCTGAGCGGCGCGCAGCCCGTGGGGCTCCTCCATCGCTACGTGAAGCTGGGCGTCATCGGGTCGGGCGTCTTCACGTCGGAGCGGACGCTGGGGTTCCCCTCGTTGACACGGCTGATGTCGCCGTCCGTGGGGGACTCGGGGGCGAACTACGTCGGCACGGAGGCGCACGCGGACGTGATGGGCACCACGGTGCAGTCACAGCTCAGCTCGCTCATCCCCGTGTTGAACAAGGCGAACTCCGCGGCGAATGGTTCGGGCCTGATTGGCAGCGCGGCCATCACCGGCGCGCCGAAGAACCTGACGGCGGGCACGGTCCGGAGCCAGCTCACCCAGCTCGTCACCCACCTCAACACCCACGTGGCGTCGGCCTCCACGGACCACGACGCGCGCTACTACCCGCGAGCGGACGCGAACGCGACGTTCGCTTCCACGAGCCACCACCACGATGCGAAATACCCCTCGGTTCTCTACCAGTGGACGTTCACGCTGGAGCCCGACGAGTCGTGGGCGCAGTCGGTGCCCCTCTTCACCCAGCCGCCGCTCGTCGCGATGGGCCTGAAGCGTCAGATCCCTCAGGGAAACGAGGATGACATCTACTTCTCCTACAGCGGGCCGATCCACGCGCAAATCGAGGTGGAACTCTATCCCGGGTTCAGCAGCTCCAATGAGCTGTACGTGAGGAACGCCTCCGCCGAGAACGTCGAAGTGCAGCTCCGCCTGTTCGACGTGCGGTAGGCCCCGGGTTCATCCCTGGGGGCGCAGCAACGACTCCAGCTCCGGGCCTGAGAGCCCGGAGTGCGAGGCCAGAGCCTCCAGGAGGGCCGTGCGTGCCGGGCCCTCCTGCAGCCGGAGGAAGATGGGGGAGAGCTCTTCGATGGCCTTCTTCCGCTCGGAGGCGGAGGCGCCGCGCCCCTGGGGCAGGGCGGTGGCGAGGAGGTAGTCGGTGAGAGGGCGCGCCTCGGAGAGCAGGCGGCGCATGGCCCCGGCTCCGGCGCGGAGGATGAACTCGTCCGGGTCCTCCTTGCCGGGGAGCTGCACCACGCGAGTCCTCGGGACATAGCGCAGCAACAGGTCGCTGTTCTGCTGGATGCCTCGCCAGCCTCCGAGGTCTGGATCCAACATGACCACCAGCTCGCGGGCCCCCGCGGCGAGCAGCAAGTCGATCCGGGCCGTGCTCAGGGTGGTGGCGATGAGGCCCACGCTGTTAGGGAAGCCGGCCTGGTGCAGCATCATGCAGTCGAAGCCTCCCTCGACGACGATGGCGGAGCCCTCGCTGCGGATGGCGTCGCGGGCGTGGTTCAGCCCGAAGAGCGTCGTGTTGCGGATGAAGATGGAGGAGTTCCGGGTCTCCTGGTACTTGACTCGCTGATGGGGAGGGAGGTCCCGTCCGATGAATGAGAGGGGTTGTCCTTCCGGGGAGCAGAACGGGAGCATGACGCGCCGCTTGAAGTAGTCCGTGTGGCGGTCGCCCGCCCTCGGATGGCGCAACACGCCCGCACGGTCACCCGCGTCGAGGAGTTCCTCGCGTGCGAGTGTCTCCGCCAGCGCTGTCCCCGAGGCCGATGCGTAGCCGAGACCGAAGGCCCGGGCGCTCTCCGGTGCGACGCCGCGCGAGGCGATGTAATCCCTCGCGGCTTGTCCCTCCTCATCGTCCCAGAGACGCGATTGGAAATGGGATGCGGCGAGGGTGACACACCGATGGAGTTCCTCGCGTTCCAGTCGGGCCGCCTGCTGGAAGGCTTTCTCCACTTCGCGCGCCTCGGTCTGGCTCATGAATGACAGGATAGCGCGGGAATGGCGCTCACGCCCTGTGACTCGCGCGAATGCGTGGGACTGACGCCCGTGACATGCCGGAGCACTGGACATCCGCCGCCTCGTTCGTCGACGACAAACTCGCCGCGAAGCGCGCTCCGTTCACCCAAGGAGCCGTGTTTCATCAATGCGATTGGCTCGACGTCGGCGCGTTGAAGTGGGACGCGCTCGCGGTCACTTATCGGGGTCCGATTGAATGTCCTCAAGTTACACGGTGGGTGACCTCCCATCCATGGTGTTGATCCTCGCGACGCCCGCTTCACTGGGTAGGCACAGGCGGTCCGACAGGAAGCGCCGCCAGCGGCTGTAACGGACCGGGGTAATGGATCGCAGGCGGGTCACCCAAGCTGTTCGTAGCGGGGTGGCCAGGCGGACCTTGAGCTGGAGCAATCGGGACGGCGGTCCGTTCCACGCTGAAGACAGTTGGAAGAAGCGCGGCTGGGAGGTGGAGGATGAGCTACCGGAGAGTCGACATGGACAGGTTGAGAGAGTGGGTGCGGTTGCACCGGATGGGGACGGGTGCGCGCGACGTGGCCCGGCTGTTGGGCATGGGGCCTCGCGTGTCTGGCTCCGACCTGGGGGGGCGTGCGACAGTGCCCATCCCCTTTGGACGATGGGCCTGATGAACAAACTCTCCGTAGCCATTGCTGGAATGATGCTGGTGCTGGCCGCTTGCAAGACGACGGGCCCTGCACCCGCCCGCGATATCCCCACGGCAATGAACCAGGCCGCGACGACCCTGCTGCAGTCACGACTGCTGCACGCAACGTCGATCGCAGTGGTCTATCGCGGCGAGGAGTTCATCCTGCATCGGGGTGAGCTGGAGACCGGCAAGTCCAATCCGCCCGATGATTCGACCCTCTATGAGATAGGGTCGGTCAGCAAGACCTTCGTCGGCCTGCTGTTGGCAAACGCTGTCCTCGAAGGCAAGGCGACCCTCGACGACCCGATACAAAAGTATCTGCCGTCCGCCTATCCGAACCTTCAGTCAGACGGCGGGCCGATCCGTCTGCGCCATCTGGTCACACACACCAGCGGCATGCCGGGGATGTTGCCACTGCAAGTGAATGAGGTGTTGAGGGACTTCACTGCGCATGCCACCCCGGCAAAGCTCAATGCCGCCTATGCGGACTACGGGCAGCCGCGGTTCTGGCAGGACCTGCACACCGTCAGCATCAAGGGCCCGCTCGGCAAGGACTATGCTTACTCGAGCGCCGGCACCGAGTTGGTCGCGCACACCCTTGAGAAGATCCACGGGGCTCCCTACGAGTCGTTGCTCGCGGAGTTCCTGGCGCGGGAAGCCGGTATGCACGACACGTGGCTGCGCCTGCGTGCCCAGGACGCCCACCGCCTGGCTCCTGGCTACCACAGCGACAACCCGGTCGGCACCACGCCGATGCCACTCCTGCCCTGGGGCGCGGCGGGAGCCTTGAAGGCGACGATGCCGGAGATGGTGAAGTACTTGCGCTTGCAGTTGAGCAACCATCCCGCGGTGACAGAGTCACACAAGCCGCTGGTGCGCTTCGCGGAGGACTTCAGCATTGGCTATTTCTGGAACATCGGCCAGAGCAGCCAGTTGGGCACCCACTACGTGCATCACGGCGGCGTGCCTCGCGCGCAATGCTATCTCTACCTCGTGCCGAAGTATCAGTTGGGGGTGTTCATCATCACCAACCAGAGCGGCGATGCGACCGCCAACGCCATGGAACGCGCGCTGGCGCCCCTCTTTGACAGGGTCGAATCCATGCAGGGTCGCTAGCACGGCGAACAACAGGACGAAGTCGCGCCATCGTCCACGAACCAGAGTAGGTTCTCCCTCCCTGTTCGTTGGAGTTCCGTCGATGCCACAAGCCACACCGCGCTCGTCACTGCTGGAAGCGCGTCCCAGCGTCTTCCTGCTCGCCGGAGCGTTCGTCACCGGCATGTTCCTCTTCGCCCAGGGCGGCTGCGGACGTGACGAGTGCCAGGACGCCGCCGACTGCCGTGAAGACAAGGGACCGCCGGCTTCGAACACGGAGTGGGTCTGCGAGGACAAGCGCTGTGAGCAGCATTCCGTCCAGGTGCCGCCCCCGGATTCCGGCACGGACGCGGGGACGCCCGACGCGGGGAGACCCGACGCGGGGACTCCCGACTCGGGTCCCACCACGGTGAGCGTGCAGGTGCTCGCGTTCAATGACTTCCACGGGCAGCTCGAGGAGCCCGCGGGCCAGATTCTGGCGGGCGTGGCCCCCGACGGTGGACCGGTGCGGGTGAACGCGGGCGGCGTGACGTACTTCGCCCGGCACATCGCGGCCCTGCGGGCCGCCAATCCGAACACGGTGGTGGTCGCGGCGGGAGACCTCATCGGCGCCTCCCCGCTGCTGTCGGGGCTCTTCCACGACGAGCCCACCGTCGAGGCGATGAACCTGATTGGCCTGGACCTGGTCGCGGTGGGCAACCACGAGTTCGACGAGGGCAGCACGGAGCTGCTGCGCATGCAGTCGGGCGGCTGCCACCCGGTGGATGGCTGCCTGGACGGGGATGGCTTCCCGGGCGCGAAGTTCAAGTTCCTGGCGGCCAACGTGGCCACGGGCGTGGACCGCACGCTGTTCCCCCGCTACGACGTGCGCGAGTTCGAGGGCGTGAAGGTGGCCTTCATCGGCATGACGTTGGAGGCCACGCCGGAAAGCGTCATACCCACGGGCGTGGCGGGGCTCACCTTCAAGGACGAAGTGCAGACGGTGAACGCGCTGGTGCCGGAGCTGCGGCGGCAGGGCATCGAAGCCATCATCGTGGTGGTGCACCAGGGCGGAATTCCGACCTCGGGCTCGCTGGTGAACGAATGCAAGGGCGCGGGTGCGGACGGCCTCATCTCAGGTGCCATCGTGGGCGTGGCCAAGGGCCTCAACGACGCGGTGGATGTCATCGTCAGCGGCCACACGCATCAGGCCTACAACTGCGTCATCGATGGCAAGGTCGTCACGAGCGCCTCGTCGATGGGACAGCTCGTCACGGACATCGACCTGACGTTGAGCAAGGCGACGGGCGACGTCGTGGAGGCGCGAGCGAACAACGTCATCGTCACTCGCGACGTGCAGGAGGTCGGCGCGGTGAAGGCGTTGGTGACGAAGTACCAGGAACTCGTCACGCCGAGGGCCAACCGGGTCATCGGCTGGGTGTCGCAGACGCTCAGGACACAGTCGGACTCCGTGGGCCAGTCCACCCTGGGCTTCGTCATCGCGGACTCGCATCTGGAGGCGACGAAGCCCGCGAACCTGGGTGGGGCGCAGGTGGCCTTCATGAACCCGGGCGGCATGCGCGCGGACATCGCCCAGGGCGAGGTCACCTACGGCGAGGCCTTCACCACGCAGCCGTTCGGCAACAGCCTGGTCACCCTGACGCTGACGGGCGCGCAAATCGAACAACTGCTGGAGTGGCAGTGGCGGCCGTCGGGAGCCACCCTCATGCTGCTTCCGTCGGCGGGCTTCACCTATGCGTTCAGCGCGTCGGCGCCCGTCGGAAGCCGCGTCGACCCGGCGTCCATCCGGCTCAACGGCGTGACGGTGGACCCGGCGGCGAACTACCGTGTCACCGCGAACAACTACCTCGCGAGTGGGAGTGATGGCTTCCAGGTGTTCGCCGAGGGGACGAACCGGCTGGGTGGCGCCGTGGACAGCGACGCGCTGGAGGCTTACCTGAAGGCACACAGCAGCCAGGCGAGCCCCTTGCCCGCCCCCGCGCTCAATCGCATCACCCTGCTGCCCTGAAGTTGCCCCGGTTCAGCAGAGCGTTCCGCGCTTTCGCCCTCAAGCGGTAGCGCGGTGCTTCTTGTCGTAACCGGCGGGTGACTCGTAGTCGAGTGCGGAGCGGCGCCGCAGCGGCTTGTACCAGCCCTCGAGGAAGCGGAAGACTGCCATCCGCGCCTCGGCGTGAGACGTGAAACGGCGACGTGCGAGCAGTTCGCACTCAAGAGTGGCGAAGAAGCTCTCGCACATCGCGTTGTCGTACGCGTCGCCGACGCTCCCATGGAGGGGCGCACGCCGGCTTCTTTGCATCGAGGCCCGAAGCCAATCGAGGTGTACTGGGCACGCTCAACGGGTCAGAGCAACACGCTCTCTATTTTTCGGCAGGAGGAAGGAAATCGAGCGTCTTGCGCAGCCCGGAGAGTTCCACCCGCTCTTCGCTGGTGAGCGCACCCGGCTTGCCCTGGCCCTTGTCGGCCTTCGCCTGCTCCACCCACTTGCGGAGGGCCGTCTCGGTCAGGTCCAGGTCCCGCGCCACCGCCGCGACGGACTTGCCTTGCTCCAGCACCCGCTTCACAGCTCCGGCCTTGAACTCCGGGCGGAAACTACGCCGCTGCCGCCTCTGCTTCTTCTCGCTCTCCGACATCGAACACCCTTCCATCACATCGTGGGTATCCACGGAAGCGGGGGACTCTCACACTCCTCCAGCGCTCAACTCCGAGGAGCACGGCACGCTGTTTCTTGCGTATCCTCTGTCGCACCGTGCCTCCTCACTCCGAACCAAGAGTCTCCTTGATGGCAAGCAAGGCATGCTGGGTCCTCTTCGCGGCCCTCTGTCTGGCCGTGGGGCTCTATCCCGGCAGCTACTTCCTCGCGGGCTCGAACTTCGGAGTCCGTGCCTTGAAGAGCAGCGAGCTCTTGACCGACCCCGTCTGGAACGCGGCCTTCTACACGCACATCGCCCTGGGAGGACTCGCGCTTGCCCTGGGGTGGACTCAGTTCGTCGCGAGACTGCGACTCAAGCGCCCAGGCGCACACCGGCTCCTCGGAAAGGTCTACGTCGGGGCGGTCCTGCTGAGCGGGCTCGCCGGCGTCTACGTCGGCTTCTTCGCCACGGGTGGCGTCATCGCCGCGTCGGGCTTCGTCAGCCTGGGCATCGTCTGGCTCTACACCACGGCCTCCGCCTATCGGCTCATCAAGAACCGGCGACTCGAAGAACACCTGTTCATGATGACCTACAGCTATGCCGCCTGCTTCGCGGCAGTCACGCTGAGACTTTGGATGCCCATCCTGACTCACGCCCTGGGCGACTTCATCTCGGCCTACAGAATCGTCGCTTGGCTTTGCTGGCTCCCCAACCTCGGCGTGGCGTACCTCATCTCGCGCAAACAGCTCCAGGCGCGCGAACTCGTGCCTTCGTGACGAGACCTCTGTGCTGTACCGCACCGGATTATTGAGACACCGGGTTGGTTGTAATCAGGCCGCCTGCTTGTGCATCAGCGCTCGCCGGGCCGGCCATGAGCCAGTGTTCGAGCCGCCTCGCAAGCAGTTCGGCCTGTCGGGCATGACGGCTTGGCGCAAGTTGGAGGAATGGACCCGAGCCGGCGTGTGGGAGCAGTTCCAGGCGCGGCTGCAGAGAGCAAGCTCGCATCTCTAGGAGGACCCGATTCGCCGAGCCATGCTCTTGGGGGAGCGCTACACGCCCATTCTCGGCGGGCCGCGAAAAGCAAAAAGGCCCTGCCGGGTTAGGGCAGGGCCTTCTTTTTTTGCTCCCCGAATGAAGCCCTGCGCGAACTCGTTCTCGGTCTTTCTCTGAGAGGACTCAAACGCTCTGAGGCGGAGAAAGCGCTGCAATATCTGATGGTTAATCGCATCCGGGTAGAGGACGTTGCCAATCGGGGACCAATTGAACCGCCGCGAACTTCGTGCCTGCTTGAGCGCCAGAGCAAGCCTCGTGGCGGAACACCACCTTGATTCCAGGCCGGAGGGCAGGGGCACCGCTTGGCCGCAGTCAGAGACAACACCCATCTTCACACGGCCTTGGCGCACGCATGCCGCAGCGACCGAATTTTGGGTAGGCACAGCAGCCGGCGACGGTGGTGAAGTGGCATCGGATGGGCTTTCGGCTCTTCTGGCGCTGGAAGTCCCGAAGCCGGGTGGGACGTCCTCGGGCAACCCTGGAGCTGAGGGCGTTGATTCGGCGCATGGCCGAAGCCAACCCGACATGGGGGGCCCCGCGCATTCACGGGGAGTTGCTGAAGCTGGGGATGGAGGTAGGCCAGACAACGGTCGCTCGGTACATGCCCAGACCGAGAAAGGGAGCGCCGAAACCATCACCAACATGGCGGAACTTCTTGCGCTTGCATCTGGCGGAGTCCGCAGGGATGGACTTCTTTGTCATTCCGACTGCAACGTTTGGAGTGCTGTTGGGATTTGTGGTTGTGAGTCACCGGGACAGGTGAATCCTCCACCTCAATGTGACAGCGCACCCGACGGAAGAATGGACGAAGCAGCAGTTGCGAGAGGCCTTTCCCTGGACCAGTGCTCCGAGATACTTGCACTGAGATAGGGACAAGCTCTACTCCGAGGGCGTTCGCGCCACGCTTACCCATTTGGGGATTCGCGAGGTGCCGAGTGCAGCACGGTGTCCGTGGCAGAATCCCTATGCGGAGAGAGTCATCGGCTCGATACGTAGGGAGCTGCTGGACCATGTCGTCATCCTGAACGAAGCCCACGCTCGGTGCCTGCTGCGTGAGTACCAGCGCTACTACAATGCGAGCCGGACGCACCTGTCGCTCGGGAAAGATGCGCCCGAGACGCGTGAGGTGCAGGGCCCGGAGCGCGGAGCCAAGGTGATAGAGCTACGGGAAGTCTTCGGGCTCCACCACCGGTACGAGCGCCGCGCTGCGTAGCGTCTCGGTCCTTCCAACACCACCCTCGTAGACCTGCGCATGCTGCACCGGCCTACCTGCGTTCGCAGGAGGGGCGGGGAGTGTCCACACGCAGGCAGAGCGAGGTGTTGAGGCGTCTGAGCCGGGCGTAATTCCGACCTCTGTCAAACGGAAGGGAGGACCCAGCGCCTTGTCATGCGAATCGCTCACATCATGAAGCGCGTTGTGACGCGCTCATGACGCAGCGACTGAATTTTGGGTAGGCACAGGCCGTTCTGCTGGTTCCGGGCTCCGTTCGCACGGAGATCAGAACACGCCCATCCGCAAATTGTCGGTGATGTAGCGATAGAACGAGTTCTCCGTGTCCGGCTCCCATTTCTTCGTCCCGGCTTTCTGAGCTGAGCAGGCGAACCAGTCACTGACGATCTGCGCCTGAGCCTCGAGACCCATCTCGGTGTAGTCGAAGTCGGCGGTCGCCGGATAGCTGTACGACGACTCGCCCTCGACGCACGCGGAGATGCCCTTGCCGAGGTATGACAGGCCCATCTTGTCGTGATGCGCCTGGCAGGCGTGAACGAGTTCGTGGATGAACGTCTCCCCGTACTTGCGCCGACCCAGATGGTAGTTGCGAGGGTCTGGAAAGCCCGAGCGGCCCATGTTCAGGGTGATCTTGCCGTCGAAGCGCCGGAACGTGAACGCCCGGTCTTTCTCCCCCGACCAGTCGGTGACGACGAGCATTTCACGTGGTGGCAGCGAATCGCCGAACACCGTGTCTTTGGCCCATTTGTACTGCTCCTCGGTCACCTCGGTCTCCTGGCTGCCGGCGGCGATCATCGCCCGCGTCCCCAGTGAGACGAGCGTGCCGAACGGCCCGGCCATCCAGTACATGTCGTTGATGATCTGCGCTCCCGGCAGCAGAGACCCCGTCGCCACGAGGCTGCCCACTTCCACGCCCAGGAAGACCAGCACCAGCGTTCCCGTCCCCGCCGTGGACGCCACGACGGCCTTGATCGCCCACCCGAGCACCGTCTCGAACGTGCTGACGATGCCGCTCTCATACTCCGTCACCGTCTCGAGGGTGGCGCCCCTCAGCATGTCGAGCAGCGCGGGCCCGTCGTCATCCACCGAGGGGTGCAGCTCGGACCAGTCGTCGTTCTGTGAGCCCGAGTGGAACGTGCCGTAGACGCTCCCGGAGTGGTTGAACACGATCGCGGGGGCATCGGGCTTCGCCGGCCGAAGGACCGCTCGAACGGAGAAGTCGTAATTGTCCGAACCGCTGTTGTGCGCATGGCCCGACCACTCCACGCTCCCGCCCGGATTCACCTGGATGGTGACGCGCCCGCCCAGCGCTGCGAGCCCGCCGGAGCGGATGGGCCCGCTGGCGAACACAGGGCGCGGCGTCCCCGGCGGATCGGGCGGCCAGACAATGCGATCGTTCTCGAACAGCTGCTCACGTCCCGGTGCCTTGATGCGATCGGTCGGCGGACCGATCGGATAGCCGACCTCTCCCGCTTCTCGCCCCCGGCGGCGCCACTCTGTCTGGATCTCGTCCGCGATCTCCCACGCACCGAACTCCGGCGTGGCATAGATCGACGGGCCGGCGACACTGCTGCCGTCGGGCTGCAATGTGGCCAGCGTGACGTACTCGCCGCGGCCGTCGCGGAGCGCGACATGGTCACCCGTCGGATAGCCGTACTGCTCGTACGCCAGCTCCGACCAGCGTTGCGCGATCGACTCGCGCAGTGTGCCGACGCCGGTCGCCGGATGCCAGCAGATCCACCCGTGCTCGAACTGTTGCCGCGCACCGACGCCGTCCACGGTGGTGCCGACGCCGTCGATCGGGAAGCCGACTGGATTACCTGCGGCCCCGGCGGCGTTCCAGTGCTGCCAGATCGCTCCAGAGACCTCGAACGCTCCGGAACCGGTGGCAGCGCACACGGCCAGCTCTTCGCCCAGCCCACCGTCGTGCTCGATGATCCGCAACGGCGCGAACGCTCCGCTGCCGTCCGGTGTCGACTGCTGGTCGGCCTCCGGCATCGCGCCGAGATGCACTCCGCGCTCGAGCCACCGTTTGCTGATCGCGCCATACAGCGCGTGCGCTCCGAGTTGCTCGCACCAAGCGACCGCGCCACCATCGAAGCTCCGGTATGCCCCGACGAGGGACGTCTGCGTCGGCGACTGCGGCGCCCCGAGGGCTCCCGCTTCTCCGCCGAGCTCCTGCCACTTCGCGGTGATCGCCTCGGCGCCGACAGCGCCCTCGTTCGTTGTCGTCATGGCAGCCCCTCGCCCCGCACGATGTGGGGCTCATGAAGCGGGGGGCAGCAGCGGACGGCGGGGGGCTCCGATGTCCGGCCCAAGGAGCACCGGGCAGCCGAGTGCTCCTGTCGAGGGCTCGGGCGTCTCTGCTCTCCGGCGTCGTGCGGTGCGGGGTTGGCCAGCGCACTCCGGGTGTCAGAAGGGTGGGGGGCGGCGTCGGGGAGGAACATGACTCTGGGG